>JAWOAV010000002.1:0-61740 GCA_046498365.1 Desulfosalsimonadaceae bacterium | reverse complement strand
AATATCCGCAATTAACCACCGCCCTTTTTCTTTTTTCAATCGAAAGGTCATACGATCTCTTTTTCGCACCGATTCATCGAAAGCAGCCTTTTGTCCAAAACCCACCACGGTATATTCTATTATTACCCACGCCGTTTTTCCGTCAACCCTTTCTTCTACGAGTTCCACTTTTTCCAGATCCAGCATCATCAAGGGGAATACAATCAGTTTTGCCTTCCTTGGATGCAAAAAAGCGCTTTGCAGGGAAGTTCTTGATTCGGCAAGTTCTTTGGCGGCGTCTTTAGAAGAACCTTCTTCCTTTGTTTTTTTCACGGCATCCTTAACATCTGTTATTCTTGCAAATACCGTTTCGACAACAACTGAAGGGGGTGGTTCTTTGCTCCAGGGGAAAAAGGCAGCAAAAGCAACCAGAATGATTCCGCCTATCAACCATTTTTTCATAGGGTCTCCCGATTTTTCTATGCATCTGCCGGGGAAATTTGCGTCAAGTGCCTGTGAGTCTATGGATTTAGCGTTTTTAAATTAGTCGGTTGGGAATTTCCTGTCAAGCCGAATCGGCCCCTTGTTCGTCTTCCCTCAAAATGTTCTTGACGAATCGGAAAAAGCGTTTTAAATAAACAAATAAACAGTTTGTTTATTTATTTAAAGGAAATGCGAATGAAACCCCGGGAGGACATCCAGAACATATACCAGACCGCTCTGGCCGTGTTTTCGGAATACGGCTACCAGAAAGCCACCATGGAGGACATTGCCGGGCGACTGGGCATGACCAAGGGCAACCTGTATCTGTATGTGAAAAACAAGAAGGACCTCTACCGCAAAACGGTTGCCAATGCCCTGCTTTGCTGGCAGTCCCGGGTTCTGGAGGCCGTCGGCGCCGAAACGGATGTGAGAGAAAAATTCCGGATCATGTGCGAAAAGGCCGTCCAGTACCTGTCAGAGGACAACCTGCTTCGAAACCTGCTGGTCCGGGACCCGGAGATCTTTCCCATGTTTGCCGACAGGGACCCTTTTGCCGGGATCAACCGGAATTCCGTTGCCCTGATTCGGTCCATTGTACAGCAGGGCATTGACGAAGGCGCTTTCCGGCCCATTGACCCGGACCGGATTTCCGAGGTGATTTTCATGATTTACAAGATGTTTATCATCCGCATGTACATCCGCACCGAAGACGACCGGCTTCATGCAATGTTTGAAGATACGGTCGATTTGTGCACACGGGGACTGTTTTCCGAAAACGCGTAACGGTTGTCCGCGTTTGCCGGTTTTTGTCAACGTTCATATGCCAGTTATTTTGCGAGATAGTAACCCCGAAAAGGAGGATTTGCCATGACCCGTACATATCCGTATTTAAGCCCGCAATGGCGTGATGAGGCGGAAAAACGCCTTTCCACCGAACTCCCCCCGGAACGGATGAATTTCGTCACCTCGTCCATGAGCAACATTTACCGCAACTGCCCGCCGGACGGGTCGGAAAAATATCTTTTCTTCAAATTTGTTGACGGCAAATTCGCCGATATCCAGGTCGGGACCGGCCAGCCGCCCAAGGCCGAGTTCGCTATTTCCGGGGATTACCAGACATTTGCCAAAATTACCCGGGGGGAGCTGGGCGCACAAAAAGCCCTGATGACCATGAAGCTCAAACTCAAGGGGAACATGGTCAAGGCGCTCAAGCTCGCGTCTCTGGCCGACCGGCTCAACAAGGTCCTGGCGACCATTCCAACGGAATATGCATGACAAGGAGGCTTTCCATGACGCATCATACGAATACGAAAGACCCGTATTTTATCGATTTTCCCGGGCGAATAAAAGCGATCCAGGCGGAAATGGGGACCCGGGACATCGACCTCTATTTAGGTTCCCGGCTCCGGACCCTGTCATGGACCGCCGATGCCTTTTGTCCGTGGCGGAGCTTCGTGGTGATACCGGCCGAAGGTCTGCCCACGGTCTTCACCTTTGTCATCGATGCGGCCCGGGTGGCGGATGATTCCTGGCTGGGCGAGGACAACGTCATGGGATTCGCCCCCATGGGGGGGCAGGACCAGATTGAACAGATATCTGAATGTATATTGGAAAACCTGAAAAACGGGCGGGGCAGAATCGGCGTGGAAAGCGGCATGTCCAATTACCTGCCCGAAGGGTGGCTCACCCATTATGAATACAGTCAATTCCAGGCGGCCCTGTCCGGGTGTGAACTGGTCAACGCCCACACGATCATCGATAAGCTCGCCTTAATCAAGGATGAAGGGACCATCAACCGGTTCCGGGAAGCCTCCCGCATCGTGGATGTCGGACACCAGGCCGTATTCGACGCCATCCGTGACGGCGGGTACAGGAAAATGACCGAAACCGAAATCGCGGGCATCGCAGCCCTTGCCATGCGACGCGCCGGCAGCGAATGGGAATGGTCGTTTACCGGCGGCAACGAAATCGCCAGCGGCTACCGGACGGGATTCGCCGGCGGGGCCTGCACCCCGGCATCGCGGCGGGCACTTCAAGCCGGGGAACCGCTCATGGTGGATATCCACGCCATGTTCAAGCTGGGATTGGGGGATCACTCCCACAACTACCTGATGGCGCCGGTCACGGACCGGCAGTGGTGGCACGCAAACAACTTTGTCGATATTGTCACAAAAACCCTGGAAACCTACCGGGCGGACATGACACCCTCACTGATCGCGGAAAAGATGATGGGGTTTGCCGAAGAGCGGGGGTTTGCCGACTACATGGTGCCGGGCTTCGAGCATGGCATCGGCATGGCCGGCGATGAATGGCGGATCGGGTTGAATGACGGGCCGTTTCCCTACTGGACCAACCCGGACCACGTCTACCGGGAAAACGAACTCCTGATCTGCGCCATGCAGTATGCCTGCCCAGAGGAAGGTATCGGGTTCCGCTACGAAAACCCCATTATCATCCATTCGGATCACTGCGAGCCCCTGTCCAAATTTCCGCTGGGGGTGGATGAAATCAAATAGCGCGAATAAAGCGTTTCCCGGTGTGCAACCAAAAAGCCCTGCCGAACCGGCAGGGCTTTTATATGATGGCAGATACCGGGTGTTCCGGGAATTCAGGTTTCTTCATCACTGATTAGCAGCTGTCTCAATAGGGGCAGCACCATAAACGTCAATGATTCCTTGACCCATTTCAGGTATTCGGGGCTGCCGGGCGTCATTCCCAGGATGCCGGCATAGTATGCGCCCGCCCCCAGGTAGTTGATGGCCAGCGTGTTGAAATGGGTGGTGAGCATCTCGATGCTGTTTGTGGGTCCCTGCAGGGGGGCCGCCGTCATGAAGGTCCGGGTCATTTTCGTGAAAAGCGACTGGAGGCGCTGGTATCCGGGAACAATGTCCAGTCCCTGGGCCGGGACCAGGTTAAGGGCGATGATCCGGAGCGGTTTGGGGTGTTTGAGGGCAAAATCGAGAAAACGGTCCAGGTACAGGGAAAGACCGGCCTCCGGGTCCAGTCCTTCCAGTCCCTCAAACCAAGAGATGTTTGCTTCGTAATAGACGGCCGTGACGGTTTCCAGCATTTCCTCAAACAGCGCCGCCTTGGTCGGGAAATAATAATTGACCAGCGGATGATCGATTCCGGCGGCTTTTCCGATCCTGCGGATGCTGGCGGAAGAATACGGATAATCGGAAAACACCTGTATCGCCGCCTCGATAATGGCCTCCCGTGTCTCTTTTTTATGGGTTTTTCCCGAGTGTTTCATGGCTGCGATTATGATGGGTGCGGGCAGTGGTGTCAATAAAATTTTAACGATCGTTAAAATATGCTTGACACTGTTTTCCCGTTTCATTATCGTTTTAACGATCGTTAAAAAAAATGACGGCACATATCCTTCAACCCGGGAGGCATACCATGGATACAAGCGAATACAGAAATCTTGGCGAGTCTTTGTACCATCAGTTGCACCTTCCGACCTGGCCGGTGGGGATCTCCTACATCAAGGATGCGGATGAAATACCGGAGACAGCGATACGGCCATCGGTCATCGGGCAGAAGTGGAGTCTCTGCCAGGGAATCACCTATGCGCGCCGCCACGGATGGCACGTGGCCATGACCGCGGATGACAATTTCTGCACGCCGGCGTCCGCTTTTCATCAATGGGTGAAGGTCTCGGATGCGGATCTTATTGAGAGCCAGGTCCGGCAGGGCTGGCACAAAGACCGGAATGCGGAGCAAAACCGGTTTGATTTTTTCAACGACCTGTTTTCCGGACCGGAAAAAGAGCAGACACGTGCAAAAATGCAGGAATATATCGGATTTGTCTGTTTCCCGCTTCACATGGCCATTTTGCAGCCGGATTCAGTCATGGTTTTCGGAGACGGCACCCACCTCAACCATATGATCCAGGCGCTGTGCTATGAATATACCACACCGGTGATGTCCGCCTTTGAAGGGTTCGGGGAAACCTGTTTCAAGGGCGGGTTGGTGCCGTTTATCACCGGCCGCCCCCAGGTCGTCATCCCCGGCATGGGGGATCGGGCGTTTGCCGGGATCAATCCCGATGAGCTCGCCCTTGGCCTCCCGGCCTCCCGGTTGCCTGCGCTGGTAGGGCATCTGTTCAAGTCCGGTGGAGATCTGAATATCGGCCAGCCGGTGAAAACCCTTCTCCCCATGGGGCTGGACGAGTCCATTACGCCGGGATTTGCGTATCTGAAGGATAAAATTCAAACCAATACCCCGGGCGGTGCAGTCAGCTGATACCGGGGAAGCAGAACCGCCGCGGCCGGAGGAGCAGGGAGAGCAACTATACACGGATAGAGGGGCAGGGATGAATAAAACCAAAAAGGCAGTCGCCGCGCTTGTTCTTGTTTTTTCTGCCGCCGCGCTGTTTCTGGTTTGGGATGCAAACCGGACGTATGAAACGGATGTTACCAACCGTGAAACCCGCGGTTTAGACCGCTGCTTCCGATCGGCGGCCCTTGCCCCCGAACCAGCGGCGGCACCCTGGTATCCCAGCGTGGCACCCGGAGAAGCGTTTTCTTCGGAACGAACCCATACTTTTCCCTATACATGCGCACTCCATGAAATCGCAGGCGCCGGCCCCGATTCGGTCCATGCCAGGACGATCAAGGGCCTTCCCGGCATCTACAACGTCGTGACCCGCAACAGGGGGGAGCTTTTTGCCCTTGGCGGGGCCACGATGCCGACAGAAACCTGCGATGGTGATAGCGATTTATGCGCAACCGGCCCTTATGCGGCAAAAATCGACGCCCATACCCTGGAGATATTGTGGAAGACCCGCATCCATGACGCGAAACAGGATGGAGACTGGGATTACCCCGGCGTTATCGGCGTTCACGGCAATGGGTATGTCTATCTCGTCAACGGCTATCACATGGCAAAGATCGATCCCGCGGACGGCGCCATTGTCAAGCGATTGAAACTGCCCACGCCCCAAGGGCGAAAACCGGGCGATACGGTATATAACGGCTTCAGCATCCTGTCCGACGGCTGTCTGGTCGCCAAATCCATGACCAGAAAGGAAGGCGCCACAGCAGACAGCATCAAGGCCCTGCTGTTTTACCATGACAAGGCAGTCCCGTCCATCATCGCCGTTGTGGAACCGGATGATTTGACGCTTGTTGCCGAAGCCGAAGTAGACGAGCCTGTCCTGGGGCGCATCAGCAATACCGTTTTCAATGATAGAGAGTATATATACGTATCCGGCGTTAAAAGCCTGTTCCGGTATATCTACGGAAACGGCAGGATAACCTTGGACGACCAGTGGGGGCCGGTCCCCTATTGCGACGGCCGGAAAAAACCCGGAACGGCACCGGCCATTCTCGGGGATTTTGTGGTTGTACAGACGAATTTTCAGATTTCTTCCGCGCCGCTTTTCCTGACCGCGGTTTCCCAGGCGGATGACAGCAGGGTCTTTCATTTCGCCCCCTTCGCGGACAGTTGGTGGCTGCCGGGCTCGCTGCAATGGAGCCTGCCGACCGTTGACGCGGAAAACAACCGCGTATACGCCTATGACTTTCTGAAGGGGAGGCTTGCCGCCATTGATCTGGACCCGGAAGAAGGGTTCGCCACCGCATGGGTCGCAAAGCAGCGATCATTGAGCTTTGCCGCGATCATCGGCCCTGCGGACAATCGTACACTGGTTCTCGATGATGCCAATCTCCCGTCCCCCACAACCGTGCGCGTGATATGGCGGGATGCCGCCACTGGCAGGGAGCTGACAAAAAGCCCCATACTTCCCCAGGGATTCGGACTGCCGATCACACCGGGATTTGACGGCGTCATGTACTATCCGTCCCATAACGGGATGCTCACCGAACTGCGTATCGACTGATATGAATACGTTTATGCATTTTCTCTGTGTCCTTTGTGATAAAAGCATTGCTGAAAAAAGATGTCACTCGAAATTTTTACCGCACACCCCGAAAAAACGCAGAAAAACAGGAGGAGGAAACAATGAATATTGCGCTGATCGTCATCGCCGTCGTGCTTGCGGTTTTTTTGTTCGCGTGGCTCGGCCTTCCGGCCGTATTAAAGGCCCTGGGTTTCCATCCACCGTACCCGGGGAACAAGGTTTCCTTTCCGGGGGGCAGGGCCCTGATCGTTACCACCAGTCACGACAGGCTTGGGGATAAGGGATCAAAAAAGACCGGCGTTTTCGGCTCCGAAATGACCGCACCCTACTACGTGTTCAAAGACGGCGGGATGGACGTGGATCTGGCCAGCATCAAGGGGGGGCAAATCCCCATCGAGCCCATGTCGTTCAAGTGGTTTTTAAAATCAGAACCAGACGAACGGTATCTCAAGGATCCTGAATTCCAGGAAAAGGCCGCCCGATCCCTGCGCATCGATGAGATTGACGTCTCCGCCTACGACATTGTTTACCTTGCCGGGGGGTGGGGGGCGGCATATGATCTGGGTACCTCCGGTGTGCTGGGGGAAAAAATCAGTCAGGCCTATGCCGCTGGTAAGGTGGTCGGCGGGGTCTGCCACGGGCCGCTGGGCCTTCTCCGGGCAACCGATGAAAACGGTGATCCGCTGGTGAAGGGGCGCCGCGTAACCGCGGTTTCGGACAAGCAGGTAACGGAGCTTGGGATCACCATGACACCCCAGCACCCCGAGCGCGAACTGCGCGCGGCAGGGGCGTTGTTTGAAAGCAAGGCGGCATTTCGGGACATGTTCGCCAACCATGTCGTTGTGGACGGCCGTTTGGTGACCGGCCAGAACCAGAATGCCGGCGCGGAGGTGGCCCATAAAATGATGATCGCAGCCAAAGGAGACAAACAATGATCTTCCGTATCCTGGCAGGGTTGATCGGCCTTTTGTTTCTAAACATCGGCCTTGGATTCGTGGCTTTTCCCGATATTCTTGCGACGGCGTTTTTCGTCCAGCCGGCCCATGCCCAGGGTCTCAACGCCATCCGGGGCGACTTTGGCGGCCTTTTTCTGGGAATGAGTTTTTTCTGCTTCCTCGGGGCGGCCGCCGGGAGAGCCCGCTGGCTTGCCGTCCCCGTTGTTTTTATTCTGTTTATTATTGTCGGGCGAATGGTCAGCCTGGGCCTGGACGGTTTTTCTGCGGCAGGCGCACAATCCATTATGCTCGAGATCGTTTTCATCATCGTTTTGACGGCCGCGATCACGGTTTTGGTGCGAAAAGACAAACCCGGGCAAAACGACTTCCGCCCGGGGGAAATAATCAACGCCCGGGTGCTGGCCGTTGTGGCGGCAGTCGTTGTGATCCTCGCCGGCCTTGTTTTTTCCCAGAAGCAAATCGGACTGACCCTGACGCGTTTTATTGCCACCGATTTCATGACGTCCAATGTCATCGATGATCTGCCGGACGGGCTTCACGTGGCCCTTATCGGTTCCGGGGCGCCCCTGACCGATCCCCGGCGGGCTTCCCCCTGCACGGCGATAATCGCCGGCAGGAACCTCTACATTGTCGATAGCGGGCCCAGCAGCGTAAGGAAGCTGGAGGTCATGCGGTTTAAGCCCGAAGATGTCACGGCGGTACTGTTGACCCATTTTCATTCCGATCATATCGGAGATTTGGGGGAGCTTCTGCTGAAGCGATGGGCCGGCGGTGCAATGAAGCGCCCGCTGGACATTTACGGCCCCCCCGGCGTGGAAACCGTTGTCAGTGGATTTCACCTTGCCTATTCCCTTGACGCCGAATACCGGGTGTCGCATCATGGCCCGGAAGTGGCGCCTCCTGCCGGCGCCGGGGGCGTGGCCAGGGAGTTTCTCTTTGCTTCCGGGCAAACGGAAAAGGTCATCATCGATGAGGACGGACTCACGGTGACAGCTTTTGTCGTCGATCATGAACCGGTAGATCCGGCGGTGGGGTATCGCTTCGATTACAAGGGGCGTTCCGTGGTCGTCAGCGGGGATACCGTGCCCGTAAAATCGCTTTCCCGCCAGGCACGGGGCGCTGAAATACTGGTCATGGAAGCGCTACAGCCCTCCATGACCGGGGTTCTTGCGGAGGTGGCCCGAAAAAACGGTCGTCCCAACAATGCCCGCATTTTTGAGGACATACTGCTGTATCACACCTCTCCGGAGGATGCGGCCCGGATCGCAAGGGAAGCGGATACGAGACATCTGCTGTTGACCCATATCCTCCCCCCGCTTCCGGTAGCAAGCCTCAAGCCGGTTTTCCTGGGGGATGCAAGAAAGTTTTTTTCCGGACGGATCACCATCGGGGAGGACGGCATGCTTTTCAGCCTGCCTGCCGGCAGCGACAAAATCCAGAAAAAGTGGCTTTTTTGAAAAGCCGGTGAAACGCGGGAAAGCCGGCAATCCGGCGAAGGTGGAACAAAAAAAGGATCGGGCACGGGCCCGATCCTTTTTTACTGCCGGCAGCGGTATTGCCAGCGGTTTACATGAATTTGTACTGTACGCCGAATGCACCGAAATAAATGGTCTTCTCGTAGGTGGCGTCTCCGATCCCCTGCACGCTGATGTCGTCGTCAACGTAGAATACGGCCCCCGTCCCGACATTCAGCTCCAGATTCGGGGTGACTGCATAGGCGCCGCCAAGGCCGACGGAATGGGAATCCAGATTGGGATTTTCCGGCAGGTTGATGGTGATGTTATTGGCATTTTTGCTCTTGATCCCGTTTTTGGTGTAGATGTAACCGATGCTCCCCAGCAGTTCCGGCGTGACGGCGTATTCAACGGCCAGACCCGCGTCAAATCCGTTGTTGAAATATTTCTCGGCGCCATCCCAGTCCGCATCCTTGTTGAAATAATAGGTCAGGTTGGTTTCCATCCGGAGCTTCGGGTGCAGGCGCTGGGATACACCAAGGCCTAACGTGGCGGGATGATCCTCGGTTTTTGTCGCACCGGTGGTAATTCCCCGCTGTGCCAGAACACCCAGGTTGTCCCTGTTCACGGTGTAATTGTACCGGAGGGAGGTTTTGGATTCATACCGGGCGGCAATTGTGGTGTCCCTGGAAGGGGTGAAGTTGAATCCGAAGATCGCGCCGACCCCCTGGGCGTCCCATTCATAGTCGACATTTCCGGTGAGGTCGTCGTTGATGTGGGGGATCGGGTTGCCCCGGTTGCCAATGGTTACGCTCCCCTTGGCTTCACTTTGCGCGTCGATGTAGCGGATCCCCATGGAAAGCGAAAACAGGTCGTTGACCTTGTAGGCGCCACCGATCATGTATCCGGGGCCTGTCTGCTCCGCTTCGATTTTCTGGGATTTGATCGTGTTGTAAAAACCCGACTGCGGTACGTTGCCTGTGGCCAGTTTGGCGTTGGCCGTCTGCATGACACCCGCGCCGATGGCCACAGTAGTCAATGAACCGTCGTCATAGATGACTTTGCCGCCCCCCACCGTATTGCTTACGCCGAAAAAGAGGGCCCACCGGCTGGCGTTGTACACGGTGAACAGCCCGGGCACCAAGGACGGTTCATCACTTTCGTACTTGCCCGCAAAAGGTCCCGAGGTGATTTTTGTTTCGTAAAGCTTTGGGAAATAGTGGGCCGAAATATTCACATAACCCCCCTCGTCCATGTGAACGGTTCCGGCCGGGTTGTAAAAGACGATGTCGGCATAATCCGTGGCCGCGTTCCGGTTCAGGGTCCGGATATATTCCACGCTCCAGTTGGTCTTGTTGACGACGCCGCCGGCAAGTGCCGATGAAGCCAGCGCCATGACCAGAAAACATGCACCCATAAACCCCAATTTTCTTTTCATTCCGCCACCCCCCCTTTTGTTTCAAGTTTACCCGTCATGAATGGTTTGTGTTGATGCTGCGCTTGGTTGCAAAAATGCGATAAAGGTTTGGTATATCCTATTAATTCATAAGGCAATACCTGAATGAAGTCAAGAAAACTCGATCAGCCGTGTCTTTTGACGGGTTTGCAGATTTTTAAGGGGTTTCGGTGTAGTGACTTGGGCTTGACACGGCTTCGTCTTGAGAAATACAATCGGTTTTTTGCCAATGAAAAAGCGGTAACGATCTTGACCGATTCTTTACAATATGTCCTTGCAAATACATTCCATAGGGGGAAAGGTATGCCATCTCGTTTATTGCTTCGCCGGATCATGGTTCCGGTCTTTATTCTCATGTTGATTTTTTTGTCCGCACCAGATGCTGTCAATGCAGATGAAACGACAGGGAAGGGGGTTGATGCTTCCGGGGAACAAATGGGTGCCGGCGGCGCCGGCGGCCACCTTCTTGATGCCGTCTCCGAACGCATGCAGGAGGTTAGCGAGCAGTTCTCTGAAGCGGGGAAGGGGCTGATGGCAGTCCCCGAATGGGCAAATGATCTGTACGTCAAGGCGCAGGATCCGGAAACATTGGCGATCTGGTTGGAAATGGCAGGAAAAGTGATTCTGGTGATTGCTGCCGGAATCCTTGCCGCATGGCTGGCCGGACGCCTGCTGGCCCGTTTGCGCAGGCGGATGGTGGATCGCGAAACAGACGCCCTCCTGTTCAGAGGGCTTTTCATGATGAGCCGTACGCTTCTTGACATCATACCGGTCGCCGTATTTGCAGGGGTGGCATATGCGGTGCTTCCGCTCACGGACCCTCGCCACGAGACCCGGCTCATCGTACTGACGCTGGTGAACGCCGGTGCGATTTCACAGGTGATTGCAGCAATCGCCCGCCTCGTGCTGATACCGGACGTGTCCGGCTTCCGCCTGGTGCCCGCTGGCGAAGAATCCCTCCATTACTTCTATATTTGGACTCGTCGGTTGGTCAACCTCTGCGTCTACGGCTACTTCATACTGGAAGCCGGAATGCTGATGGGCGTTCCTGCGGGGCTTTATGCATTGCTGATGAAGTTTCTCGGGCTGGCCGTAACCATCGTCCTGGTTATCCTGGTGCTGCAGAACAAAAACGACGTTGCCGGCTGGCTGCGGCAGGAAAGAGGTACGCCGGAAAAAACGCATGACGCCGGGGGAGATCGATTGGATGCCGGGAAACGGGGCGTTTTCAGACGCCGTTTTGCGGATCTGTGGCATGTGCCGGTGATTGCCATTATTGTCGGGACGTTTTTCATCTGGACACTTGATGTGGAAGGCGGCCTGGCATTTCTTCTGTCAGGGCTCACAATGACGCTGGTGGTTATTCTCATTGCCGGCTTGCTGATTCGCCTGATGCATCATGGCGTTGATCGGTTGTTTGAAATCAGCGAAGAGATGAAAACAGCCTTTCCCGGCCTTGAAGCCCGTGCAGACCGATATAGACCCTTTTTGAACAATATTCTCAAGGTTGTTATTTATGTGGCCGCTGTTTTTTCAATACTTGAAGTATGGGGGTTGGGAACGCTCGGTTGGCTGCTTTCGCCCGCCGGCGGCGCAATCCTTGGAGAATCGCTGTTGCTTGTGTTGATCATTGCCGGCGGTTTTTTACTGTGGGAGTTTGTCAGCGCCATGATAGAACGCGCCCTTGAACGGGAGGCAACGGAAGGGACGAGTACCCGGAAGATGACGCTATTGCCCCTGCTTCGAACCGTCGTTCGAATCACCCTGGTGGTGATTGCTTTAATGCTGGTGCTTTCCCAGATCGGCATCAATATCGGCCCACTCCTTGCCGGCGCAGGTGTTGTCGGCTTGGCGATAGGTTTCGGTGCGCAAACCCTGGTGCGGGATGTTATCACCGGGGCGTTCATCCTAATGGAAGACGCTATTTCCGTGGGAGACTGGGTGGAAGCCGGCGGTTACAGCGGTTCGGTGGAGCATCTTACGGTTCGAACACTGACGCTGCGGGATCTGGCCGGTACCGTCCATGTGGTCCCTTTCGGCGAGGTAACCACGGTGACGAATTACAACCGCGATTACGGCTACGCATTGATTGACGCGGGGGTCGCCTACCGGGAGAGATATGGCGACGTGGTGCAGGCGCTGCAGGATGTGGCCGTGGGGCTTCGCCAGGACGATGTTTGGGGGGCGTATATCACGGGTGACCTGGAAGTATTCGGTATGAACAAATTGGGAGACTCGGCGGTCGAAATCCGGGTCCGGATCAAAACGCGGCCCATGCGCCAGTTTGCCGTCAGGCGCGTGTTTCTGGAGAGGATGAAGCTCGTGTTTGATGAACGGGGAATCGAAATCCCGTTTCCGCATCGCACGGTCTGGTTCGGCGTCGACAAGGACGGGGCCGCCCCCCCCATGTACCTGGTTAAAAAGGATCCGGAAACTGCCCAGCTGTCCGACCAGCCGCCCGCAGAAGAATCCACGGTGCGGATTGCCTCGGAATCCGAGGCGTCCGAGGAGGTTGCTGCCCAGGAAAAGATACGGGATGAATCGGAAAAAGAACCTGGCGAAGGGGGTAAGGACCGATAACCCGAGCCTTTTTTGCGTATTCAAACATATTTTTCATTGATAAACATTGTTTCTGGCATATATAATATCATTCGTTTCGCCCGTATTCTATTTCCTGTTTTATTGAATGCCTGGATGAAGATTTGTAAATGTCGTGCAGGCGCTACTGGTCCGGAAACCATTTGTTGTCTAACAAAGGAGGGGTCGATGAAAAAATGTATTTATCTGTTGGCAATCCTTGTCGCATTTCTATGGATATCACCGGCGATGGCGGCCGAAGAAACCGGGGAGTATGACCGCCTGATCCAGCAAGCCGATGAACTCTATAAAAAGGGGGGGCTGGAGAATTATGAGCAGGCAGCAGTACTTTATAAAGAAGTCATATCAGGCGACCCGGAGCATTTTGAAGCCCACTGGAAGCTGGCCCGAGCGCTCAGGGAATATGCGCAGTGGCACATGATGGAGGGAACGGAGCAGTATGAGGAAATCAGCGTCGAGTACGGAAAAGAAGGCATGCATTATGCGCAAAAAGCCATCGACATCAATCCGGATCACCCCGGCGGATATTTGTACTACGGCATAAATGTCGGCAAATATTCGGACGGCGTCGGCATCATCACCGCGCTTCGGGAAGGGTTGAAGGACAAAACCCAGTCGAGCTTTGAAAAAGCCTATGAACTGGATCCCCATTTTGAGAAAGGCTCGCCCATTATTTCCCTCGGCCGATTCTGGCAGGTCGTACCCTGGCCGTTCAGGGATACGGAAAAGGCGGAAGCCCTGTACCGTGAATTCCAGGAAACAGCGTATTATGAAAACAACGTGGAAAGCCGGATTTATCTTGCAGAGATTTTAAAGGGGAAGTGGGGCAGTAGCAACAATGCGGAAGCACGGAAGCTGCTTGAAGAAGCGCTCGAACTGGATGTTCATGAATACTGGCATAACAAGGCAAAAGAGATGCTGAAAGATTTGTAGAGGGCGCATTGAAGGTTTACCTAACAAGAAAGATGCGAAGATCCATTACGTTGGTTCCGGTGGGGCCGGTGACGAAAAGGTCACCGGTCCGCTGCAGAAAATGATAGGAATCATTGTTTTCCAGGAAAGTTTCTGCATTGATGCCCTGCTTTTCGGCCCTTTGGATCGTTTGCCCGTCCACGATCCCGCCTGCCGCATCCGTGGGGCCGTCGGTGCCATCCGTGCCGCCGCACAATACAACCGTATTTTCCATGCCCGCTATGTCAAGGGCGGCTTCCAGGGCGAATTCCTGGTTCCTCCCGCCCTTGCCAGCGCCTTTGACCACGACGGTTGTCTCCCCGCCGGAAAGGATGCAGGCGGGGGGGCGTACCGGGTTTCCGGACTTTTTGGCCTCTTTTGCGACGGAGGACAGAAGACGGGCGGCAGCGCGGGTGTCCCCTTCAATCATGGAAGAAAGGATGATGGTGTTGTAACCTAGTGACGCCGCTTTTCCTCGTGCGGCTTCCAGGGCTGTGCCGTTGGCGGCGACGATCCGGGCGTATGATTTTTCAAATACCGGGTCATCCGCCCGCGGTGTTTCCGACCGGGAGCCGCTTGCACCGTTTTCCAGGATGGAAACGATGTTTTCGGCAAGCTTGCCGGAAAGCCCGTAGTGTTGAATGATGCGAAGACAGTCGGCATACGTGGAGGCATCCGGTACCGTAGGGCCTGAGCCGATTACATCGAGCCGGTCCCCCACAACATCGGAAACAATCAGGGTCAGAAGCGTCGCCGGGTAGGCCGCCCGGGCAAGCCTCCCCCCTTTTACAACGGAGATGTGCTTCCGGATGGCATTGATTTCATGAATGTCGGCACCGCACAAGAGCAGATGCTTTACGGCTTCCTGCTTTTCGGCCGGCGTCACGGGTGGCGCCGGTTTTGCCATGAGTGCGGAGCCGCCCCCGGACAGCAGGAAGATAACAAGGTCTTCCGGGCCGGCGGAAGTTGCAAGGGACAGGATTTCTTCGGCGGCAAGCACGCTGTTGTGGTCAAAAACCGGGTGCCCCGCTTCAATGGTGCGTATTTTTTCCAGTTGCAGATCGTGGCCGCGCTTGACGCTTACGACGCCGCCGGCAATCTTTTCGTTGATCTGTTTTTCGATCGCGTCCGCCATGGGGGCGGAGGCCTTTCCCGCGCCGGCCACCCAGATCCGGTCAAAGCGATTCAGATCAAAACAAATCCCGCATGCATGAAAAACCGACCCCTCCATGCGGCAGTGCTGAAAAATCGCCCGGTCTCCTGTAACCGCTTTTACCCCTGCGGAAAAAATGGATTCTGCATCCCTGCGCATGGTTGATAAATGGTCAAAATTTGCTTCGGGCATGGCTTTTCTCAAATGGGGAAAGCGGTTTCGGACCAGTAGATTAAAATCATACAATATGGCCGGTTTTTTCACAAGCGGCTTTTCTTGTTTCAGCAAGCTTGTTTCGGGTACCGGTCAAGAGATTCCTTTTGACAACCGGGTCGCATAATGCGATAAAAAGCATTTTCCACGGTTTAGGGGTTTGCTTTTTTTATTTATTCGATATTGTTGCAGGAATATATGTACGAAGCCTCCATAAAAGCGCAATTGGTAGATATCGTAAGGGACGTCCGGGAACTGGTCGCGGATGCCGGAAAAGCCGCCCCCACGCCGTCGGGGGGAATGATTTCCGACTGGATGGGGATGTGTCAAACCTGTGAAGATCGCCTTGAAGACGATCTTTTGCGTATGGCCGCTGTCGGCACCATCAAATCCGGGAAAAGCACCTTTATCAACAGCCTTTTTTCAGGGGACCACCTGAAAAGGGGTGCCGGCGTTATTACTTCCATCGTGACGAAGGTTCGCGCCGCCGACAACCTGAGGGCCGTGCTGTATTTCAAGTCATGGGGAGAAATTAACGAAGAAATCACCCAGTCTCTTCGTATTTTTTTTGCCGCCGGCATGCGGCCGGGAAAGGAACCTTTTGACCTACGCGACGCCAACCATCGCCGATGGCTTGAAAGCGCGCTGGAAAACCTCGAATCGAAATACCTTCTGAGCAATGACACCCGGAATATGGATCACGTGCTGCTTGGCGCGTACCTGAGGGGATATCCGGATGTAAAAGAAATCGTTTCCGATGACAACAGTGCCGTTTATTACGAAAAGGATGAATTTGGACGGCACCGCGATTTTTCGGGTTCCGAATACCTTTCCGCGTTTCTCAAGGACTTGAAGCTTGAAATTCCGGCCGACTCCCTTGAAACCAATATCGAAATTGCGGACTGCCAGGGAAGCGATTCGCCAAACCCCCTTCACCTTGCCATGATACAGGATTATCTGCAGAGCGCTGATCTGGTGGTCTACATCATCAGCAGCCGGACCGGTCTCCGACAGGCGGACATTACATTTTTGACCATGATAAAGAATATGGCCGGCATGAGCCATGTGCTCTTCGTTGTGAATGCGGATTTCAGCGAACACGAGTCTGTGGCAGATCTCGAGCGGGTTGCCGGTCATGTCCGCGAAGAACTGGAACTGATGATATCCGATCCTTCCATTTATATTTTTTCCTCGCTCTTTTCGCTTTTTTCGTCTACCAGGAGCGATCTTGCGGAAAAGGACCGCATGCGCCTTGCACAGTGGGAGGCGGACAACGAACTGGTTTCCTTCTCCCGCCAGGAGGAAAAGCGTTTTCAGGAAGATTTTCGTAAAATGATTACCGAACAGCGCTTTTCCATACTGCTCAAAAACCAGATGCATTGCCTCAATGACGTGGTGCGGGGCCTGGGGGAATGGCTGAAAATCAGCCGGGATGTTTTGACAACAGATAATGCGGGGGCTGCGGGTCTTCTGGATAAAATCGGAAAAGTGCAGCAGGAGGCCGACCATGTCCGGTCCATGATCCAGACAACCATGGACGGGGCGGTCTCGCAATTGAAAAAAGAGATAACGTCCGGGGTGGACAAGTTTTTTGATATTCGTCACGGGAACCTCGTGCCGGGGATTATCGAGTTTGTCCGGGGGTATCATGTTTCCTATGACGCATTCCGGCCGCTGCTTGAAAAGGGGGATTTTTCAGACGCCCTGTTTTCCGTTTTCCAGGCCTTCAAGCAGGACCTTGACCGGTACATGGCCGAAAATGTTAATCCGGTGATGATCGGCTTCATAAAGAGCCGGGAGGGGGAGATCGCAAGGTATTTTGAATCTCTGGACGCCCCTTTCCGGAAAATGATACGCGAAGCCGACAGCAGCGATTTCTCTCACGCTACTGGTGAGAGAGATCGATCTGCCATCGAAGAAATGTCCCCATCCATTGATTTGTCAACGATAAAAAAAAGCAGGGGGCTCTCCGTACCATCTGCTGTAGCGACCCTTGACTATTCCGGCACGCTGAAAACCGAAGCATTCCTGAAGCTGGGTTTTTACCGGTTTACAAGCGGCGTGAAGCAGTTGTTTAAACGCTCCGGCAGTCCTGAAAACAGGGATCTTCCGGCGTTAAAGGCCGGGGTCCGGCGTGTAAAGAAAGAAACCGAAGCCTCCCTGGTATTTTATTTTAAAAGCTACAAGGAAAACATTAAGTTCCAGTATTTTTTCAAATTGATAGAAAGCATTTCAGAAGAGATGCGATTCCAGATGGTCAACCGGTTTTCCGGCTACCAGGCCGATCTTTTGCAGCTCAAACGCGTGGCGGATGAAAACCGGGACGTTAAGGGAAGCACAATCAGCGCTATAGACGATGTCCAGTCCAGGCTTGTTGCCGTCAAAGAAAAGATGGAAAACATTCAGGAAAGCCTATAGCGGCTTGGTCGTCTATGTGAATGGATGCAAACACGAAAAAAGGAGGTTGCGCATGCCAGCAAACAAGACCAGGTTGATGGCCGTGGCGAACGAAAAGGGCGGGGTGGGAAAAACCGCCATGGTTGTCAATCTCGGTGCGGCCATGGCAATTACGGGGAAAAAAGTGCTGATCGTGGATATGGATCCCCAGCACAATGCGACCAGTGGCCTGGGGGTCAAGGTCAATGACGACATGGTTAACGTGTATGACCTGATCAGTGAACCAGCCGATCATTCCTCCCTGGACGCCATCGTGGAAACCTCCTGGGAGAACATCCACCTGCTACCGTCGCATCCGGATCTTTCCGGGGCGGAAGTGGAGCTCGTCGAGGAGGATGGCAGGGAAAACCGTTTGAAAGACGCCGTCGCGGATGTAATCAACAAATATGACTTCGTTATCATCGATACTCCGCCCAGCCTGTCGCTGTTGACCATCAATGTGTTTGCCCTGGCAAGGGAAGTGCTGGTGCCGTGCCAGACCCATCCGTATGCCTACGGGGCGCTGGAAGCGCTTTTTGACACGATTGAAGCGGTGAAAGAAGATATCAATCCGGATATCGCTGTGGTCGGAATCGTCCCCACCTTTTTCGACGGCCGGACCCGGGTGGGCCGGGACATACTGGAGCGGCTCCAGTCGGACAAGCGCTACAGGCCCTATACATTTGCGACGCCCATACGGGTGAATACCGACATTGCGGCCAGTTCGGATGCGGGCAAGCCCGTTGTGTTCTACAAGAAAAGCTGCAATGGAACGCAGGATTACATGGCGGTCGCAGCGGAGCTCGCGCGAAGAAACGGCGAAAAGAAGAAAAAATAGGTCCGGGGGCGGAATCAGGGCTCGTTTTCAGCGGTTATCTGTCCGGCCGCCCTGGCAAATACGGTTTCACATGTATCCAGGGCAAAACCCCGCTGCTTGAGAAAATTGTATATTTTTACTTTCAGCTCGAATTCCGGGAGCTTCGACCAGCCCCCGAGCCTTGATGATACGGCCTGCCATGCCGGCTCCAATTCATTGTACCGGGAAAGGGCGTTTTCAATGAGCGCCTTGTCTATCCCTTTTTCTCTGAGTTCGTAGCGCAGGGCAAACAGGCCTTTTGGATTGCCTTTTTTTCTGCTTTCCACCCAGAAATCAGCAAATGCGGCGTCATCGATATACTCGTAGTGTCGAAGTCGCTGCAGGGCCGCCTCGATGGACTTTCCCCCAAAATTTTTGCCGGCAAGATACCGGGATATTTCAGCCGTGCTTCGTGGCCGGAATTTCAGGTAGTACAAGGCCTTTTCAAAAGCGCATTCGATTTCATCGGCGTTTTTGAGTTCATTGATCCGCTGTTCACTTAAAACGTCTTCCGGGGTGATTGCCAGCGCCAGCTTTGCGGACAGCGAAAACGCGTACTCGCCGTCAAGGAAGACATTATACCGCTGGCGGCGTTTCTTCTGCGGTGTTATAGCGGTGACGCGGTTTGACATTGCTCGTCTTCACCGTGGCCGGAGTCTTTTTCTTCCCTGCCGTTTCTCATGATATCCGAGACCTCGTTTAACGCGGTTCGGACTTCCCTTGTGCCTTCGATATAAACCTTGTGGATGGATTTGTATTCGTTTTTCACCTCGGCCATTGAAAAATGACCCCTGGTCCTGGAAAGGTAGTCGGAAACCAGACCCCGCACCGCCTGCCAACTGTCTTTCCGGGTTTGACTGCCAAGGGGAATCAGCTGGTCGATATGCTTCATCTGTTTTCGATGGTAAAAGCGCTGCATGATTCGTATGGGCAAAAACTGCCACACAACGATAAACAAAAGGAAAACCGCCACCCCGACGCCCACAACAGGGGGTTCCAGCATTTGCTCGAAGCGCTCTGAATTGGCCGCCAGGGCGGCAGCGATGCCTCCGAAAAGGATTCCCGCGGCAGTACCTGCGATCCAGAAACGGAAGCGACGCTTCCGAAGACGAACCCGGTAATTGATGAGCGCTTCCAGAAAATGGTCGAGGCGTTCCGAATGGGTTTCAATAAAGGTGGCAAGGTTGTCCAGCCTTCTCTGGGGGGCTTCCAGTACGGATTTTTTCAGCATTTTCCGTTGGTTCTGCAGATGATAGAGAAAACTGGTGGATTCCGGGTCGCGCGCCTGCGCGGCGGTGGCGGCACACGACGAATAGGTCAGGTTGATCGTGGGGATGTCTTTTCTGCCGGTTATCTGGGAAAGATTCCAGCAAAGAGTTCCGTACACCTGCAATAGGTCGGCAAGAGAAGCGCATTCGTCTATACGGTTCAACACGAAAAGGACCCGGTCCTCAAATGTCCGGGTTGAAATGGTCTCCCGTAGGCTGGTGTGGGATTCTCGAACGGTTCCCGCCTTGTGCGGGTCAAAAAGGACCAGTACCAGGTCGGCAAGCTGGGCCATGTCGCCGATCACGTCCTGGTAATTGTATCCCCGGTCGCGTTCCGTGATGCTGTCAAGCATTCCCGGCGTGTCGATGAGTGCCAGGTTGCGCAGAAACGGGGAATTGACCTTTTTGAGCCTGAAATGAGCGGCAAACCGGTGGCCGTGTTTTTTGAGAATTTCAAAGGGGTACTCCGGATCGTTGAGAAGGAATTTGCCGTCGCGGACTTCGGTGGTGTCGATGGGGTCATCGGTTGCGGCCGCCTCGTCATAGGTGATGATCGTAAAGGAGTCGTCCGTCGGGGCCTGGCCTACTGCCTGTATGTCCGCACCCAGAAACTCATTGATCAGTGTGGATTTGCCGGAAGAGTAATTTCCGAGAATAAGAACCATGGGGCGCCATTTGATCGTGGTTTCGAGGGGGACATCGCTGTAACCGTATTTCAGGGCGACGGGAGAGAGATACACCCTCACCATGTCCACCATTTCCGTGCGCAGTGAATTGATGTAGTTTTCCCGGTACATTTTCCTCCAGCCAGATGAATGCGTTAAAAAAACCGTACCCCTGCGGATGCGCGGCTTTCGATCCGGGGAAAAGCGGCGGGTATCGAAAGCGGGTTGTCTTACGAGACTGCCTATAGATAACTATCAGCAAAATGTCAACGGGTCAAGGTGTTGTATCCCCGACGAAAAAAAGTGATGGAACTTCGGCGGGGCTGTGATATCCTTACCGGCATCCGGGTGTCGGTTGAATGGTTCGGCAACAAAAAAAAGTGCGGGATTTCAACACAAACATGACGGCTTCGTAAAAAGTCCAATATCTGCGTTGCGCACAATTTTTGAAGAATCTCACGTACGGCGAAGTACTATCGATTCTTCAAAAATTGCACGCGCCTTGATCTTGAACATTTTACAAAGCCGTCTGAAAACGACTTTTTACGAATTTATCAAACATGAATTGCCAAAAAACAAACGACAAAAATACCCCCAAGGGGCTGCGGATCATTCTTGCCGCATTGGCAATGGCAATTCTGTTGGCGCCAATCGGGGGGACAGCCGCTGAAACAAAGACGCTAACGGACCAGTCCGGAAAGGAAGTCCGGGTGCCGGTTTCCCCCGGGCGGGTGGTGGCACTGGCCCCCTCCATTACGGAAATCGTTTTCGCGCTGGAGCGGGAAGACCTGCTGGTGGGGGTCACCCGGTTCAGCAATTATCCGGAGGCTGCAGCCCGGCTTCCCTCGGTGGGGTCGTACGTAAAGCTGGATGTCGAAAAAATCGTTTCCCTGTCGCCGGATTTGTGTATCGCCATAAAGGACGGCAACCCGCTTTCGGTGGTTCAACGCATTGAAGCCATGGGAATTCCTGTTTTTGCCATACATCCCATGGAAATCGACGCGGTGATCCGTTCCATTTATGATATCGGCGACCTGCTGCGGGCGGAAGACGAGGCGGAGCGCTTGGTTTCGGATATGAAACAGCGGATGAAGCGTGTCCAAGAGATTGTTTCCGGAGCATCGGAAAAACCCTCCGTGTTTTTTCAGATCGGCGTGTCTCCCATCGTTTCCGCCGGTTCCGGGACGTTTATCCATGAGCTCATCGAGCGGGCAGGAGGCAAAAATGCGGCCGGCAGCTTCACCCGATATCCGATGTTTTCCAAGGAGGAAGTGTTGGCCCTGTCACCGGATGTCATGATTTTGACGTCCATGGCGCGCCAGAAAGTGTTCGATGCTGTCATACAGGAATGGCAGCAATGGGAGAATCTGCCCGCGGTGCGCGATGGGCGCATATACATGGTGGATTCCGACCTGTACGACCGTCCTTCCCCCAGGCTTGTCAGCGGCCTTGAGGAACTGGCACAACTGCTTCATCCGCAGTTGTTTGAATAACCTTGATGGCGTCGTAAAAAGTCCAATATCTGCGTTACGCGTGATTTCTCAGAATTTGCGGCTTACGCCTTGTAGACATACACGTACGGATAAGTACGCTGCATTCTTCGAAATCACGCAAGCCTTGATCTTGAACTTTTTAAGGTGCCATCTGAAAATCGACTTTTTACGAGTTCATCAACCTTTAAAAATACCATTTCGTCAAATGATATGATTGTACCTTCGGTACTGAAACGCATTGCCCTGGTGACGGCAGCGGCGGCCGTTTTTTTGGTCGCGGCCATGTTTCTCGGGGTTTCCATGGGGTCATCCGGTGCGGGATGGTCCGCCATTGTGGAAACCGCAAGGGCCATCAATGAACCCGGAACCACGGCCCACGCCATTGTCTGGGATATCCGTTTTCCCAGGGTAATGCTGGCGGCCATTGTGGGGGCAGTTTTGTCGGTAGGTGGCCTCGTGTTCCAGGCGCTGTTGCGAAATCCCCTGGCCGAACCCTATATTCTGGGGATTTCAGGGGGTGCGGCCATCGGTGCCATTATCGGCATCATGCTTGGCCTTACCGGTTTCGCAGGAACGGGAATGCTTGCGTTTGCCGGCGGCATGGCGACCCTATTCCTGGTTTTGGGAATTGCTTCGGGTTCCGCGATGATGAAAAAAGAATCCCTGCTCCTTTCCGGGGTGATGGTCAATGCGTTCTGCAGCGCGGTCATCATGTTTCTGATTTCGCTTTCCATGGATTCCAGGCTTCACAATATCATGTTTTGGCTCATGGGGGATCTTTCGTCCTCGGGACCCGTTGAAATCACGTACCTCGCCGCCGCCGTGCTGCCATGTTTTATCGTTATTTTCTGGATTTCGCATACCATGAACCTTTTGCTCATGGGCAAAGACATGGCCCATTCCATGGGGGTCAACGTGAAGCTCGCGACGATCGGCCTGCTGATGCTCACGTCTTTTATGATATCCATGACAGTGGCCCAGGTCGGATTGATCGCGTTCGTGGGGCTGGTCGTCCCGCACCTTTTGCGCCTCCTTCTGGGCTCGGATCACCGGGAGCTCGTCCCGGCATGTATTTTCGGCGGCGCCGGGTACATGGTGCTGTGCGACCTGCTGGCAAGAATCCTGCCCCGCCACGGTGAGATGCCGGTCGGCGTCATTACCGCCATGGTGGGCGCGCCGTTGTTTATTTACTTGTTGAGGCGATCCGGCTGATGAACGATGCAATTACCATCAAGGACCTGTCATATTCCTACCCGGACGGCACCCGGGTGCTCAAGGGGCTTTCTTTTTTCATTTCCAAAGGGGCATTTTTTATTATTATCGGGCCGAACGGCTCCGGCAAGACCACGCTTTTGAAAACCATTGCCGGTTTGATCCGCCCCGACCAGGGAGAGATCGGCATCATGGGGCAGCCGCTTGGGGCCTATTCCAGGAGGGCCATTGCCAGGCGCGTTGCATATGTTGCACAGCAGACCGCGGTCGACTTCCCGTTTCTCGTTTCGGATGCCGTCCTTTTCGGAAGGGCGCCGCATCTTGGCACCTTCGGCCTGGAGTCGGAAAAAGACCGGGCGCTTGCCAGGCAGGCGATGGCGTTTACGGAAGTGGGTCACATTGCGGATCGCCGGATCGATCAGCTAAGCGGGGGGGAGCGCCAGCGGGTTTTCATTGCCCGCGCCATTTGCCAGGCGCCGGAAATCATACTGCTTGACGAACCCACGGCCTCGCTGGACATCGCGCACCAGCTGCGGGTGATGGATTTAATGGAAAAAATGCGTTCGGAAAAGCAGATCACCGTGGTGATGGTCTCCCACGACATCAATCTGGCCGCCATGTATGCGGATTCACTCATGCTGATGAATAAAGGGGAGCTTGTTGCATACGGCGCCCCGGAAGACGTCCTGAACTACCAGACGCTGGAGGACACCTACGGCTGCCGGCTCCTGGTCGATGAAAACCCCCTTGGTCCCATGCCCCGGGTGACGCCCGTGCCCGGCAGGTATATTTTCTGAATTGCAGAGCCGTCAGGAAAGAAGTTTTTCCAGATTTTCCCGGGCGAACCCGATGCCGGGATCAATACGCAGGGCCGTGCGAAAATATTCTATGGCTTTTTGGGTGTCCCCCATCTCCCGGTAATTGACGGCGATGTTGGCATAGTCGATCGCCGAGGAAGGGTTGAGCCGGATGACCTGTTTAAAGGCCCGGATCGCCTTCTTGTGGGCTTTCAGTTTGAAGTGACAGTAGCCGGCCAGGTTGTAGACATCCGTTCGCTCATCATCCATCTCTTCCGCTTTTTTCAGTACATTCAAAGCCTCCCGGTAACGTTCCATCTCCTTCAGGCAGACGCCCATGTAGGAATAAATGCCGGGCAGATCCTGCTCGTCGGGGTCTTGTTCCAGGGCCTTGTTGAAATAATCCAGTGCCGCTGCCGGATCCCCCAGCGCAAGAAGGGACTGGCCGGTGTAAAACTGGATGTAGTATTTGCCGGGAAGACGCCTGTCGAACGCCTGTAGCCGAACAAGCGCTTCTTCGGGGGCAAAAGCGGAGATGATGTGCTTGGCCGTGAAAAGCCCGACGCTGGCGGCGGCCGCCCTTTCACGGAATCGGGCCCCTGGCACCACGGTATACAGGGCTGGCACCCCCAACGCCGGATGGGTGGTGTCAACAGCGATCACGTCCAAATTTTTGACCGCCAGCGCAGAGACCAGCCGCTCGACCTCCACTTTTATGTTGTCATGGGAAACATCCGGAAGCGCATCGATGGGTTTGTATTTTCCCGGGTGGGTGATGTACCGGGCGTCTCGCAATGCACGGTACTTAGGAAGTCCGCTGGCAACGAAGTTGGCCCCGGTGTTGAAATCGCCGCCGAGCTGGGCTACTTCGGTCAGGGCCCGGTTTAGCGCTTTTTCGGGCGAGGTCATGGTGCCCGCCGTCCATACGAGTTCGCTTTTTTCCGGAAATGTCGCCGGATCATGAGCCATCACCCCCACCGTTGGGACCCCCGTGTCTAAGGAAAAATCAGAGATATACAGGTCAATATTGTTTTTCCGGTATTTGCCGATCAGCCCGGTAACGATTTCATCCTTTGCCGAATCCGGGTCGATGCCATCGATGTTGAGCCGGTTTCTGCTGATGATGTCGCACACATGCCGTTCAACAACTTCGCAGATCCCCTGGCCAAGGGCTTCTTCAAGGCAGTTTCCCGAAGAGGTGCCGTTGAATTCGTTGATGGCGAAAAACCAGTCGAACGGCACCAGCACGGGCTGGTTTCGGGCCAGGTTGAAGCCCTTTGCCCATTTCATCGGCTGCTCGGCAAAAAATGCCAGCGCAATGTCCCGGTCGTCTGAAACGTCGTCAACGCTTTGTGCGATCATATCCAGGGGCATTGCATTTTCCGAAATGCCGTTATGCGCTGCATATATGAAATTCTCCGCCCTTTTATAATAGGCATAAAAACTGAAGCGCTCCACCAGCTCCATGATGGCGCTGGCCTCGGCCTGCGCCGGGGTCGCCCCTTTTCCCATCTGCTTGGTCGTGCCGGTCAGACGTTGGGCATCGGCGCCGCAGACGCTGAAAAAAACTGGAATATCGAGCCTGCCGTTGTCGATCCGAACGATCTCAGACAATATATCCAGATCAAGAGACGCAAACCGTTCCCTTACATCCCGGATGGTTTCTTCCGGCGACCGGGTTTTGTCGAGATCCGCTGTATACCCTTTTTGCCTGTCGGTTAAAGACCACGTGTTTATCATTTCTTCTCCTGCAGTGTGATGCTGAAAAATTGTTTTTGCCTGTTGTAAAGCAAACCAATCGATTTATCAAGCCCTGTAGGGGGGACGCCCATGAAATTATGCGTTTCTTTTCGGCCGAAAAGAAACGCATAATTTCATGGGCGTCCCCCTTATGCTTTATTTATTTTGAACAATCCTGTATACATCAGGAAGGATCTTTCCTGAGGAGGGATTATGTATGAATCAATCAGCACCAACTGCGGCCGCCTGCCATACATCGAATCGGTTTGAACGCATTAAAGCGGCCCTGATGTCTTCCCCTGTTTATCTGTGTCCTGAACGGGCGCTTCTCATCACCGGGTATTTTAAATCCCATGACCATGAGAAAGAACCGGTCGTTGTCCGGAAGGCAAAAGCGCTGCGCCATCTGTTGCGCCGCAAGTCGGTTCATATATGGCCCGATGAGCGGATCGCCGGCAACGTGGGTAGCAAACGCAAATCCGCGATTATTCAGCCGGAACTTGCCGGGACGTTCATGAGCGAAGAGCTTCTGTGGATCGACAAGCGCAAAACCACGCCCCATCTCATAACATGGCAGGACCGTCGTAAACTGCTTACAACCGTAATCCCGTACTGGCTTCCCCGCAACATGGTGTTTAGGGCGTTTCGCGGCAAACGGATGCATTTTTTGAGGTACGCGGCCGAGCAGTTGAACGCCACCGCATACCTGATCAATGAAGCCGGTGGCATCGGGCACTTTCTGCCCAATTATGAAAAGATCATTACCATCGGCATCCGGGGATATCTCAAGCGGCTTGAAACCGAAGACGGCGATCTTCACCGGGCGATACGAATCGCCTGCGAGGGTCTGGTCGATTATGCAGGCCGGCTTTCCAGCGAAGCCCTGCGGCTTTCGGAATCGGAAGCAGACACGACGCGCGCGCGGGAGCTAAAAGAGATATCGCGGATCCTGTTACGGGTCCCGCTGCATCCCGCTGAAACATTTCATGAAGCACTGCAGTCCCTGTGGCTCGCCCACATGGCGGTATGCCTGGAAGGGCTGAATTCGGCCGTTTCCTTCGGCCGAATCGATCAGTATCTCTATCCGTATTACCAAAGGGACATGGCCTCCGGCCGGATTACCCGAAAGGAGGCATTCGACCTGCTTTTATCCTTTTCCGCCAAAACCACCGAGCATGTTTTTCTGGTTTCAGAGCGAACGAGCCAGTATCACGGCGGCTACCTGGTGGCCCAGGCCGCTACCATCGGCGGCGTGGACAAAAATGGAAACGATGCGGTAAACGATCTGACATTCCTGTTTCTGGATGTCATGGCGCAAGCGGGTCTGCGGGATCCCAACTACATGGCCCGAATTCATTCCGAGGCGCCCGGGCACTATATTCGGCGCGTCATTGACGTTGCCAGAACCGGAAACGGCGTGCCGGGATTGTTCAACGACGAGCCGACCATAAAAGCCCTGGTTCGCCATGGGTTCCCGTTGTCCGAAGCCAGGGACTACGGCATCGTTGGATGTGTTGAGCCGTCTTTTCCCGGCAGAAGCTTTTTTTCAACCGATGCGGCGTTGTTTAATCTTCCCCTTTGCCTGATTCTGGCCATCAACCAGGGGAGGAGGCTTCATGCCAGAAAGCGGCTGGGTGCACCTACGCCGCATCCGGACGATTTTTTGTCCATTGACGAGGTGGTGGACGCCTTTCAACAGCAAGTGGATCACATGGCAGAACGGATGATCGTGGATTTGCAGATTATCGAGAAGGGCAACCGGGAGTATCATCCCACGCCGTTTTCTTCCATGCTGGTGGACGGATGTATTGAAAGCGGATGCGACGTGACCGCCGGCGGGGCCAGATACAATTCCAGCGGCATCCAGGGCGTGGGCGTGGCCGATGTGGCCGATTCCCTGGCGGCGATTGAAACCCTGGTATTTGACAGGCGGAAATACAGGCTGTCGGACATCATAGCTGCCATGCGAAACGATTTTTCCTCTCAGGAGGTAATGCATGCCGAATTGTCGAGCGCACCCAAATTCGGCAATGACATGGCGCTGCCGGATCGCTTTGCCCGGGAGGTCGCCCGGATTTTTCATGACGCCCTGGCCGGTATCCAGAGCACCCGCGGGGGAAATTATGTGCCCGGTTTTTACTCCTCGACATGTCACGTGGGCTTCGGCAACCGCACCGAAGCGCTCCCTTCCGGCAGGGTCTCCGGCAAACCTTTTGCCGCTTCGCTCGGCTGCGCAAACGGAAAGGACCGACGGGGTGCGACCGCGCTGTTGAACTCGGTGGCCGCCATCGACGCCACCCTTGCCATGAACGGGTATGCGGTAAACCTGAAATTCGAAAAAAAATCAGTGGCCGGTGAAAAAGGGGTAAACGTTCTGACGGCACTGACCAATGGGTTCTTTGCGTCCGGCGGCATGGAAATGCAGCTGAACGTGGTCGATGCCGAAATGCTCGCGGACGCCAGGGCCCACCCCGGCAGGTACCCGGGCCTCGTGGTCCGGGTGGCCGGTTTCTGCGCCTATTTCGATGATCTTCCAGACACCGTGAAGCAGGAAATCATTGATCGCACCTACAATTAGAGGGGGAACGCCCCTCTACTCCTACTAACCGATTTTTTTCAGAAGCCATGCCATGTTTTCACCCAGATCCCGCATGGTCTTTTTCCCCTCTTCATCCTTTTCCACATCCCCGGGATTCATTCCCTGGCCGATGTTCCAGTAACTGGAACCCGGGATAATCATGCCGCCGATCAAAAAGAAATGATTGATGGAGTTGAACACATGAATGGCGCCGGCCCTGCGAACAGCGACCACCGCCGCCCCCGCTTTTCGGGTGAACATGTTTCCGTTGGCCCTTGCCACCATCCCGGAACGTTCAATCAGAGACTTGGTATTGCTGCTGACATTGGCGAAATAGGTGGGCGAACCCAAAATGATGCCGTCCGATGTCAGCATTTTATCGATGCAGTCATTGAGATCGTCATCTTTTACGGAACATTTCCGGTCCTTGTTTTTTAAGCACTTGTAGCAGGCGATACACCCCTTGAGGTGTCTGCCGGCAAGCTGTACATGTTCCGTTTCAATGCCATGGGCATCGAGTTCTTTTAACGCATGGCCGATGAGCGAAGCCGTGTTTCCGTTTTTCCTGGCGCTGCCGTTGAATGCCGTTACTTTCATAAAAAACCTCCGTGTCGGTTATTGAAAACGGATTTCTGCATTTTTGAGTAAAAGCCATCCCAAAAAAATCTTTTTTTCGGGATGGCTTGCAGAAACGCATAATTTCATGGGCGTCCCCCTTTTTTTTTGCTTTTCTCTGTGAATCTCTGTGTCTCCTCTGTGCCCTCTGTGGTAAAAACATCCTCCCCCGCATTTTCTGCCCCACTTACTCGTTTTTTTTTTGAGATGTCTTGTCGGCACGATAAATATTTTTACTGAATATGAGCCCGTAGGGGCAACTCTTGCGGGTGCCCCTACAAGATCTTCCGGATCGCGATGTCGATTGATAGACGCAAAGTATTGTAAACCATCGGGAAGTATTGTCAAACATAGAATCCAAAGGACGCCGCGGGGACTATTGCGAAGCCTCCTGTGATTTCCCCGGTTTTTCGCCGTACAGGAGATAGTAGACGAGCGGTACGACCAGCAGGGTAAACGCGGTCGACACGAAAAGCCCGAAAATAAGCGCCCATGCCAGTCCGCTGAAGATAGGGTCCAGGGTGATGGGCCAGGCGCCGAGCATGGTGGTTACCGCGGTCAGAAGGATGGGGCGCATTCTCACCGCCCCGGATTCAAGCACGGCCTCTTTCAGGGAGATTCCGCGTGCCTCGGAGGTCTGGATAAAATTAATCAGAACCAGGGCGTTTCGAACCACGATACCCGCAAGCGCGATCATGCCGATCATGGCCGTTGCGGTAAAAAATACCGGGTTGTCAAAGCCGCCGACCGGACGGTCCACAAGGACGTTGAGGAGCCAGAACCCGGGCATTATGCCGATCATGGTCAGCGGGATGGAGAGCATGATCACCACCGGGATCAGGTAGGACGCGCATTGGTACACAAGAATCGCATAAATGCCCACAAGCGCTGCGCTGAAAGCGATTCCAAGGTCACGGAAAACATCGACCGTAATTTTCCATTCCCCCTCGCCCCGCCAGTTAATATGTATGCCTTCGGCGAGCGGATTTTTTTTAAAATGGGACTGAAGATTGAGTATGGCATACGTCGGCCCTTTGCCCGCCATTTCAGCCGTAACGTATACGACCCTTTCCAGGTTCTTGTGGTGAATTGTCCGGTCGTAAAAGGTTTCTTCAAAATGCCCCAGCTCGCCAATCTCTATAAGGTTTCCCTGTCTGCCTGTAACCTGGATTTTTTCCAGCTGGGCCCTGCTTGAACGGGATTCCCGCGGCAGTCGAAGAACAATCGGTATTTCATTTTGCTCCGTGGGGACATGCAGCGTGTCGACCGTTATTCCATGGGTGGCCATGCGAAGTGCGTTTATAATGCTGTCATTGTACACGCCGTTTAAAGCGGCCTTCTCGTGGTCTACCCGGAAAAAAAGTTTTTCCATGGGGGTTTCTACGGAGGTGTCGATATCCACTACGCCTTCTTCCTGGTGCATACGGGCGCGTACGATTCCGGATGCACGCACAAGATCGTCATAGCTGTGGCGCGGATCGCCGTATACTTCCGCGACCACCGTCGCCAGTACGGGCGGTCCGGGGGGTGTTTCCACCAGTTTGATATTGGCCCCCGTGTCCCGGGCGATGTTTTCGATATCGTTTCGGATGCGCAGGACGAATGCGTGGCTGTCAAATTCCCTTTTGGTATGGTGGACGAGATTTACGCGGATATCCGCCGTATGCGGCCCCTGTCGCATGTAATACTGCCGTATCATGGAATTGAAATCCATAGGGGAAGGCGTTCCCACAAAAGAGGTAAAATTGGTTACTTCCGCCTGGGTACGGAGGTACTCCTCGATCCTGGAGACAACCTCGTCCGTTTTTTCCAGCGTCGCGTTTTCGGGCATGTCGATGACGAGTTGGAATTCATTTTTGTTGTCAAAGGGGAGCATTTTGAGCGGCACAAGGCCGATGGCCGGCAGGGCGGCGGAAAGAAAAAAAAGAACGGCGGTTGCGGCAAGCAATGCATATGCACGCCTGGGGGACTCGATGAGCGGCCGCATGACGTAGTTGTAAATGCCGTACATCCGTGTTTGTTTGACTTCGGGGGGTTTTTCTCCTTCCGGGTCCACGCGGAGAATCATTCGTGAGAGCGTAGGGGTGATCGCCAGGGCCACCACGGTGGAAAAGAACACTGCAGCAGGGACGTTGATGGCCATGGGCGCCATGTAGGGACCCATCATGCCCGTAATATAAAACATCGGTACAAAAGACACGACAACCGCCAGGGTAGACAAAATAACCGGAGGCATTATTTCGTCCATGGCGGTAAAGATGGCCTCCTTTACCGGCATCAGCCGCATGCGGAGATGGCGGTAAATGTTTTCCACCACAACGATGGGATCGTCCACGAGCAGTCCGATGGTCAGGATCAGGGCGAAAAGGGTCACCCGGTTGATCGTGAATCCCATATACATATTGAACAAAAGGGTCAGCGAATAGGTGATGGGAACGGCGATGGCCACGATAACGCCCGAGCGCCACCCCATGACAAGTGAGAGAAGTCCGATGACGGTGACGATGGCAAGGCCAAGGCTGATTACCAGGGAGTTGACTTTTTCATTGGCCGTACGCCCGTAATCGCGGGTGATATCGACGTGGATATCGTCTGCGATCACGCTTCCTTCAAGCCGTTTGATCCGGGACCGGACCTGGCGCGCCACGTTGACGGCGTTGCTGCCGGATTTTTTGGCAACCGCAACCGTTACTGCCGGAAAGCTTTCCAGCGGCTTGCCGGACCCCGGGCCATATCCCAGACGGGTATAGCTGGTGATCTCATCGGGCCCGTCCTGTATGTTTGCGACGTCTTTCAGGAAAATCGGCATGTTGCCATGTACGCCGACCATGAGGCGGTTTACGTCTTCCCGGTCATGCAGAAACGGTCCCCCGCCAACGCGAATGGTTTCATTGGCCCGTTCAAACATTCCGGACTCCCCTTGAACATTGGCGGCACGGATAGCGGCCATGACTTTGTTATGGGAGAGGCCGTAGGAGGCTAAGCGGTCATTGTCGAGATATACGTGGAGGACGCGCGGCTGTCCGCCATGTATTGTGATTCGGGCGGTGTTTTTAATCTGCTGGAGGTGTTCGGTGATTTCCTCGGCCGTCCGGCAAAGCTCATGGTGTCCGTAACGGTCGCTGTACAGGGTCGCGCTGACTATCGGCACGTCGTCGATCTCGATGGGCTTCACCACCCAGTCGGTGATGCCGGGTGTTACCTCGTCGATGTTTGAGAAAAGTTTGTTGTAAAGCTTGATTAGGCTTCCTTCACGGGATTCCCCAACATAGAAACGGACCGTAACGACCGCTTCCCCCGGGCGGGACATGGAATAGACATATTCCACGCCGTCGATCTGGTAGAGCAGTTTCTCCAGCCGGGAGGAAACGGTCTGCTCAACTTCGGCGGCGCTGGCACCGGGAAAGGAGATGTATACGTCCGCGACCGGGACGACGATCTGCGGCTCTTCTTCCCTGGGCGTCATCAAAAGGGCGGCGGTCCCGGCAAGAAGGCTGATGACGATCATCAATATCGCAAGGTTGCCTTCAAGGAAGGTTTTTACGATGGCGCTGGGTAGCGGTCGGTCCCCGGGCAATGGTATCAGTCCTCCGTATTTGGGCAGGGCAGTGAAAGATTGTGGTCGGCTGGCGTGAGAGGTACAGGGTCAACCAGTATGGACTCGCCGTGGGACAGGCCGGAAAGGATCTCGACGGTTTCCCCTTGATCCGCGCCGGTCTTGACCAGCCGCCTGGTTACACGCCCATCGGCCGCGTATTGTACCATTGTGAGCTGCCCGATGCTGTAAACGGCCGATTTCGGAACAAAAATTCCTTCTTCCGGGGCGGCTTTAATCCATATGCGGCCGAATGTCCCGGGCAGGATATCACTGTCCTGCGTGGGGAGCTGTACCTTGACGGTCCGGGTTCGTGAGGCAGGATCAATCTGGCTGACGATAGCGGATACCTCCCCGTCGTACAGGCGTGCGGGGTATTGGATTTTTACAGGAACCCGATCCCCGACGTTTAGTCGGTCGGAAAGTCTCACCGGCACCGGAACTTCGAGGCGCATGGCTTTCGGGTTGTACATGGTCATGAGTACCTGCCCGGGTGCAGCCAGGTCTCCCGCCTCAATGTCCCGGTCGGTCACCACGCCGTCAATGGGTGCACGCATTTCGGTAAAACCGAGCATGACCGTCAATTCTTCCATGCGTGCACGGGAACGCAGGAAGGCGGTTTGGGCTGCCGTATACTCCCTGTGGGTTGACGCCCCGGTATCAAATAACCGCTTTGTACGTTGATATTCGGTTTGGGTCTGGTCCAGCTCGGCTTCGGCAGACGCCAATTGCTGACGAATCTTCCGATCGTCAAGCGATATCAGAAGCTCCCCCTCTGAGACCTTCGACCCGGCGCCGGCATGGACTTTTCGGACATAGGCGTTTATCCGGGCGGCAATATGGATCATTTCTTCGGAAAAAACCGTTCCGGTAACATCGATCGGAAGCGACACCGCTTTTTTTTCAACGGTAAAGATTTCCGCGTTTTCAGGCAGGGCAAAGCCCGGTTCATGGGGGTAGGTGCCGGGGGGGACGCGTTCCTTGAAAACCCCGGTGGTCCACATAACGATGACGGCCAGCCCCAGCAGAGCGACGATGATCTGTATAGCCCTTTTAAGGCCGGAGGTCCATTTTCCTGTTCTCTTCGTTTTGCTCATTGGGTTTTCCTTACATGGCGCCCCGGTGTTGTCCCAAGCCGCTGCGTGTGAACCCGCCGGTGATTACCATGGCCATTTTTCTCCGGTAGCACGTTTTATATTTGCCAGCGCTTCAAGGTAGTCGTAGTAGGCGGCTTTATTTCGTACCGATGAAGCGGTCATTGCGGACTGGGCATTTAAAAGGGCGGTAATTTCCACAGCGCCGTTTTCGTAGCGCTCCCGGGTGATGCGAAGCGACTCCTCGGCATTTTCAATGGCTTTTCGGGTTACGTCGAGACGTTGAAATGCATTGGACAGTTGCAGTTCGGCTTGCTTGAGGTCCAGCTCCAGCTGTTTACGGGTTTTTTTCAAAAAGGCCAGCGACTCATTCCGCAGGGCGCGGGATTCGGATACCTTGGCGGAACGGGCATACCCGCTGAAAATATCCCATTTGGCAGTTACGCCGGCGACGTAACTGTCTTCAAAGTTGTCGGAAACGGGGCTGTCCAGATCCAGGGCGCCCATCGCTTCAACGCTGGGGAGATACGCTCGCTTTGCGTGCGTGAGATCCAGTTTTTTTGACTTTACGATCAAGGCCGCCGCCTGCATCTCCGGCCGTTTTGCAACGGTATTTTGTTCCGCCGCGGCAACGGCAGGTGCCGTGATTTTCCTCTCGGGGGGGAGCAGTTTGTCGGGGTAGACAATGTCCGCACCGATGGATGTGTTCAGTGCCGCAATGGCAAGGGAAAAACCGTTTTCAGCGACGATGAGATCTTCCTGCGCCTGTAGAAGCTGTACCTCCAGGTTCAGCACGTCGGTTTTGACGGCCGTCCCTTCCTGAAATCGCTGTTTCGCCAATTGCAGACTTTTTTCAATGCTGTCGGCTGTTTTCCGGAATACAGCGATGAATTCCCCGGCTTTCAGGGCCTCGTAGTAACCGCGCGTGACCTCGTAGATCAGTTCGTTTTTGACTGCCGCATGTTCGTAGCGGGATATATCAATGCCCTGTTCGGCCATTTGTTCATTCAAGCGGGATCTTCCGCCGTCATAAAGCAGGTATCTCATGCCCAGACGGATCCTCGTGTTGTCGATATCATCCGGATCGGCCGGATCGAATCCCGGGTCGGTCATGTCCAGTTTTTTCTGGTTCAATTCCATCATGAACGCCTGGGAAGGGTTGTTGGTTCTCATGTAACTGCCGGAAGCGCTGAGGGCGGGATACCATGGGGACCGCGCCTGTAAATGCGCTGCACGGGATGCCTTTACGCGATACGCGGCGGCATCCAGGTCGGGATTCATTTCAAGGGCGGTTTCGATGCATTCGTTGAGCGTAATCGCCATGATCGTTGCCGGCGAGAGAGCGAGGCAGGCAAATAGAATAAAGAGGGTATATCTTTTTTTCAGCATGCAGGTTACCGAAAATTTTTTTTTGATGGCATCAAGCATGGGAACAATCTTTCACTGCAAGCATACAATTCTTTGCATATATCAATAGACAGGAGAATCCCGTAGTGGCATTCCTTGCGGGTCCCCCTATTCCGGGCACCCGCAAGGGATGCCCCTACAGGCCCGCATACTGTAGGAATTTTTATCTTGTCTATACAAGAATGCAAAAATGAGTAACAGTATGTTTGTCGCAGCCGATTTCGGCAATTACGGCAGTTAAAAGGCAATTGGTATAAATAGAATAACCCCGAAACCGGCGTTCGTCAAGAAAACCATGCCCAGAGCCGGGGAAAACCGATTTGTCCAAAAAGAAAGGCCGGCGATGGAACATGCCGGCCCGGTTCAATACAAACTACAAGCCATCTCAAAAAAAAGATTTTTTTGAGATGGCTTGTAACAACGTAGTCTCAAAATTGTTTTTCGGTCAAATAGGTTTGTTGGCGTCTTATTTCAAATCCTCATAATTTGCGCATATTTCTGCGGTTTGAACCAAGAGTCCGCCGCGATCTTGAACCGAAATCCGAATGTCGGGATGGATTCTAGTCATCTTTTCCCGTTTTTTCCACTTCTCCGGATTCCTCCGTTTCTCCGGATTCCTCCACTTCTCCGGATTCCTTCACTTCTCCGGACTCCTCCACTTCTCCGGATTCCTCCGCTTCCTCGGGTGCTTCCGGGGTAAGTTTTTTGATTCTTGCCGTAACCTGCTCAATTTTTGCGTCGAGCATGTCCCTTCGTCCAACAGAATCAATGTTTATCGCGCCGGCCTGATTCAGGTAATCCAGGGCGCGTTCATACCCTTCCAGAGTCTGTTTTTCCGCCTCGATTTCAGCCTTGTAGAGCAGCATGGCAAAATCGATCTGCCGCATACGGTTGACAATAGACTCTTTCTGATCAGCGGTCATGGCAAATTCCCTGGCATTTTCCAGGTGGCTCCGGATGCCCTGGAGGTCAATCGGCACATCCGTGTCTTCCATCAATTCCCGGGCGCGGTCCATGTAATAGTCATACGCCAGGGTCATTGCTTCTTTTTGCGAATAAAATTCCTTTTCCTCTTCCGGTGGCTCGGCATTGGCAAGTGCGGCAATTTTATGCTGACCCTTGGGCGAAAATTCACCCTGCCAGATTTCAATGCCCTGGCGCGTGTCCTTGATGAAGTAGCGGTTGGAGTTTGCAATGCTCGACGCAATGAGCATCAGAAAAATAAATCCGATGGCTGCAACCAGCAATTTTGCACCGGTACCGAGCAGGGGCTCTTTTTTCGGCGGCTGCGGCGGGGTGCCGGACGTGCCCCCCCCGTCGCCTCCTCCACCATCACCGCCGCCGGGGATGTCTTCCCGGGGGGGGTGCGGAGGCGTCTTTGCTTCCGGCGTCGCAGATGCTTCCGCTGCTGTGTCCGGTTTTTCAACGGCTTTTATGTCCGCTGCATTCTCCGCGGGTTGCTCCGGCTCCTGTTTTTTCGGGGGAGTTGCCGGTGCGGGCGGTGCTTCGGGTTCCTTTGTTTCATCGGCCGCCGCCGCTGCCGTATCGGCTGTCGGCATATCCTGTTTTTCGACTTCCGGATCGGGCGCCTCAGGCGTTTCCGGCTCTGGCTCTGGCTCTGGCTCTGGCTCTGGCTCTGGCTCTGGCTCCGGTTCCGGTTCTGGCTCTGGCTCTGGCTCCGGTTCCGGTTCTGGCTCCGGTTCCGGTTCGAGCTCCGGTTCTGGTTCGGGCGCAGGCGCCGGATCTTTGACTTCCGTCTCCACGGCCTTGGGTGCATCGGGTACCGGTTGTGCCGGTTCGGTTTCAACCGGTTTTGCCGGCCTGGGTTCATCCGGAACGCTCAGGTCAAATGATTTCAGAATCAGCGATTGGTCAATGCCTTCAAACGCAGGGGGGGCTTTGAATTGTTTTGCATCATTGCCGGTTGTATCGGGTGCAAACGGCTTTTCAGGGGTCCAGGCGTCAAAGGTCAAGTAGATCAGTTCTTTGGCGGTCACCTTTTTTGGGGAAGGAGCCTTTGATTTCTCTGCCGGCTTTTTCTCTGTTTTTTCGTTTTTGTCCGGAGAGGGTGCTGCCGGTTTTTGCACGTCTTCTTTCACGGCCTGTTTTTTGGTCTGCGGCGCCTCTTTCTTTTTCGCCGGTTTTTTTTCGGACGGTTTTTCTACGGTCCCGTCAAGATCAACGGTTGCCAACAAAAGAGAACGGATTTTTTTTGACCCTTTCCCTTCAATAAAAGGGGGTGCGGTGAAGCTTTTCTCATAGGTCTTGTCAGGCTTTGGTTTCCACGGTTTATCCGGACGCCAGCTTTCAAACTGACGGTAAAGCGGGGCGGCGCCGGCCGGAGAGGGAGATCCGGACTTTTTTTTGCCGCCCTGTGCCGGCGGTGTTTTGGCGCTTTGCGATGAAGCGTCAACGGTTTTTTTCTTCTCTGATTTTTTGGTCTTTTTTTTGGTTGTCGATTTGGTCAGACTTTTTTTTCCCATAACAACCCCTTTGCTGTTTTGGTAAAACAATTGGCATTTATGAATAATTTGTCTATAATGGGTTAAATATACGAAACAAAATTTATATCCGAAGCGTGCTTTTTTGTAAACTGTTTTTTCCCGAACCTGCGGATTGCAACGGCTTTGACCGTCCGCCTTGTATCGACCATATTCTATAGCAAAAGATGCCGTAACCATCATGAACCGTCTCTCCCTGGAAGAAAAAAAGAAAATTCTTTATGACCGGATAGAAGGATACAAACGCCTTGCAGTCGCTTATTCAGGGGGGGTCGATTCCACCTTGCTGCTGGCTGTCGCTGCCCGCGTGCTGAATAGCGACGCTGTTGCCGTAACAGCAGTGTCCCCGCTTCAACCCACATCCGAAGTGCAGGAAGCCTTCAAGGTCGCAAGAGGCCTGGGCGTTGCGCATTACCGGGTCGATACACGGGAAATGGCCCATGACGAATTTGTCCTCAATGACCAGAATCGCTGTTATGTCTGCAAAAAGATTATCTTTTCCGATATCCTGAAAATGACAAGCAGTATCGGCATTACGGCGGTAGCCCATGCCGCAAATGTCGATGATCTCAATGATTTTCGGCCGGGCATGAAGGCAGCCGAAGAACTGGATATATTGTCTCCCCTTATCGACGCCCGGATGACGAAAACCGATATCCGGGAGCTTTCCCGGCAAATGGGGCTCCCGACCTGGAACAAGCCGGCGGCTGCATGCCTGGCTTCGCGCATTCCCTACGGCACCCCCATTTCGTCTGGCGCCCTGGAAAAAATAGAGGCGGCGGAGAATGTCCTTCACGCCCTTGGTTTCAAAGGTTTCCGGGTGAGGCATTATGGTGAAGCGGCAAAAATCGAACTGCGCCCTTCCGATTTCACCCGTCTCCTGGTGCCGGAGCGCAGGCTTACCGTTATCAGTGAATTCAAAAGGATCGGATACACAATCATCACCATGGATCTGGAAGGCTATTCCCAGGGGTCGTTGAACCGTGCGATGCGCATCCCGGAAGAACCGGCCCCTGTTAATGCGATCTTTGACAAAGCATCGAATCGGAAGCCCGATTAGGAAACGAGAAGATCAGGGAGGTCAAAAAATGAGCGAAATCCGGATGACCGGGGAAATGCGTACCGATTTCGACTGCGAGATCAGCGGTGTGCCGGCCGCCCGCTGGGGGGAGGCTGTGTTCAAGATCGGGGAGGAAGAGATCGTTATTGAACTCAGCGTAGAAAAAGAGGTCATCGTTGCGATCATGGCGGGAGATGGCGCTCTCTGGAAGGGAACCCTGGAAGGATTGAAGCAGTTGTTGCGAGGAGAGATCAAGGCAAGATAAAGGGTTTTTTTTGCAGACAGCGGCATTTGTTCTTAGTTTATTATGTGCCGTATTTTTTTATAAAAACCCTGCGTTTCCGAATACAACCATATAAAAGCATTCGGCAGGAAAAATCTCCATGAAAAAAATGATTTACCGGGAAGAATTCGACAGTCTCGGTCCGGTCAAGGTGCCGGCGGATGCCTATTACGGGGCCCAGACACAGCGCGCCCTTGATCATTTCACCATTTCCGGAATCCGGTTCCCGTCCTTTTTTATCGCCAATATCGCCTTGATAAAGAAACATGCCGCAACCGTAAACAATGCCCTCGGCCTGATTGACGCCAAAAAGGCGGAGGCGATTTATAATGCTGCCTGTATGGTTATGGACGGCTGCTTTGACGATTCTTTCGTACTGGATGTCTTCCAGAGCGGCTCCGGCACCAACACGAATATGAACGTCAACGAGGTGATCGCCACCCGGGCCAATGAACTTCTCACCGGAAAAAGGCGGACCCGCTCGCCCGTTCATCCCAATGATCATGTCAATTGCTGCCAATCGAGCAATGACGTGTTTCCGTCTGCGACACGGATGACGGCGTTGACGCGGATTACCCGGAGCCTTTTGCCGGCAATCCTGAAACTTCATGAATCTTTGGAAAAGAAAGCCCGCGCCTTTTCCCATATCAAGAAAGTTGGCCGGACGCATCTGCAGGATGCGGTTGTTATGAGCCTTGGCGATGAGTTTTCCGGATATGCAAGACAGGCGCAGTTGGCTGTAGAGAGACTCGAATCGGTCCGCAAACGGCTGCTTGCGCTTCCTCTGGGCGGAACCGCCGTGGGCACCGGGATCAATGCCCACAAGGAATTTGCCCCCCGCGTGATTGCCCGGATTGCCGAAGAAAGCGGCTTTGATTTTTATGAGGCGGAAAATCACTTTGAGGCCCAATCCTGCATGGATACGGCGGTGGAGGCCATGGGCGTGCTCAAGGTCATTGCGGTCGGCATTGCCAGGATCGCAAATGATATCCGATGGCTTGCATCGGGTCCCCGGTGCGGCATCGGGGAAATACATCTGCCGGCCATTGCGCCGGGTTCGTCGATCATGCCCGGAAAGGTGAATCCGGTGATCTGCGAAGCGGCGATCCAATGTGCGGCCCAGGTGATGGGAAACGACGCAGCAGTTACCCACGGTGGCACCGGCGGATTTTTTGAGATCAACCTGATGCAGCCGATGATTGCCCATAACCTGTTTGCCTCCATTGAACTTTTATCGGGCAGCGCATCCCTGCTTGCTGAAAAATGTGTTGTCGGCATTGTTGCCGACGAAGCCAAGTGCGAAGAAAATGTACGGAAAAGCCTTGCAACCGTCACCGGCCTGGTGCCGCATATCGGTTATGACCGTGCCGCGGAAATCGCAAAAAAAGCCCATGAGCAGGGGCTCAGCATCGAAGAGGCGGCCATCGCGGAAAAGGTGATCCCGACGGCCGAGCTGAAAAAAGCGCTTTACGGCGAATAGCCGGAGCAGGGAAGTCGGAGCACCGGCGTCCGGTATCGGTTGCCCGAAGCCGCGGGGTAACGGATGGCAGTCTATGATGGGCTATGCCCGTTATGAAACGGTAAATTTGATACAAAATAAGGAACAAGAAACAATGACAGGAAACGGCAGTGAAATAATAAACACGGGATTGCGGGGCGTCAAAGTGGCCTCGACCCGGATAAGCCACGTGGCGGGAGATGCAGGGAAACTGATCTACAGGGGATACCGGGTGGAAGACCTGGCGCGGAACGCCACTTTTGAAGAAGTCTGCTATCTCATGCTTTATGAGAAGCTCCCCGGCAAACGCGAACTCGACGATTTTCAGCGGGAATTGAAGGCGCGGCGAAAAATGGCCTCGCAGATGATATTCGCATTGAAAACCCGACCGGCAGCGTCCCTGCCCATGGATGTGCTGCAAGGCGGCGTTTCGTTTTTGTCCAATCATCATTCGCATCCGGACCGGCAGACCCGGTCCAATGAATTGGATATCGGCATCCTGCTGATTGCGCAAATGCCTACCCTTGTGGCCGCCTTTGACCGGATCCGAAACGGGAAGGAACCGGTCGAGCCGAACCCGGAGTTGGGCCATGCGGCCAACTTCCTGTATATGCTCACGGGGGAAGTGCCTGACCCGGAGATCCAAAGCGTTTTTGACACCTGCCTGGTTCTTCACGCCGAACATTCCTTTAATCCCTCCACATTTGCTGCCCGGCAGATTGCCTCCACGCAGGCCCATATGTTTGCATCCATTTCCGGCGCGGTCGGTTCCCTGTCCGGCGCGCTCCACGGTGGCGCCAATGAAAGGGTCATGGCGATGCTGCTGGAAATCGGCAGTGTTGACGCAGTGGACGGCTTTATCCGTAAGAAATTTGAAGCCGACGATAAAATCATGGGAATGGGGCATTCGGTGTATAAAACCAAGGACCCGAGGGCCCGGATACTCCAGCCAATGGTAAAAAAAATGGGGGAGCGGATCGGGGACCTGAAGTGGTATGAAATCGCAAGCACGCTTGAAAAAAAGGCGCTGGAAGCATTTGCGGAAAAGGGGAAAACCGATATTCACGCCAATGTCGATTTTTACAGCGGCGCATTGTATTATCAGATGAAAATTCCGGTGGACCTGTTTACGCCGGTTTTTGCCCTGTCGCGGATTGCCGGCTGGATCGCCCATGTCATAGAGGAACAGTTTGCCGAGGCCGCTCCGAAAGCCGCTTTGTACCGCCCGTCCGCAGATTACGTGGGGGAATACTGCGGCCCCGAGGAATGCAGCTTTGTGCCCATGAACCAACGATAGATACCCTGACGGCGGAAAGGGACAGCCTTCATGATTATTTCCCGGGATTCTTTCGGCACCGAAGCGGAAATGGAATTCGATGACGGACGGGCGTATTTTTTCTCCCTGTCGGCGCTCGCCGAGCGCCTGCGCATCGATATCACGACGCTTCCGATTACCATCCGCATTCTGCTGGAAAACCAACTTCGCAACGAAGACGGGATTCTCGTTACCCCAGGGCACATCGAGTCGCTTGCCGGTTGGCGCCCGGGTACAAAAGAAAAAGCAGATGTTCCCTTTCTCCCCGCCCGGGTGCTCATGCAGGATTTCACGGGGGTCCCTTCTGTGGTGGATCTGGCGGCCATGCGGGACGCCATGGAGGAACTGGGAGGCGATCCTGACCGGATCACGCCTTTGATTCCCGTCGATCTGGTAATCGACCATTCGGTCCAGGTTGACCGGTTCGGCACAGCAGGCGCCTTTGCGGTCAATGAGCAGATGGAGCTCGAACGAAACCGGGAGCGATACGCCTTTTTGAAATGGGGGCAGAAGAACCTGGATAATTTCAACGTCGTCCCCCCGGCGACCGGCATCTGTCATCAGGTGAACCTGGAATACCTGGCGAAGGTGGTCGCGCAAAAGGAAGCAGGCGATAAAAAGTATTTCTTTCCCGATACGCTGCTGGGGCTTGATTCCCATACAACAATGATCAACGGCATCGGCGTGCTGGGGTGGGGCGTGGGCGGCATTGAAGCGGAAGCGGTTATGCTTGGACAGCCGTACTATTTTCTTACCCCGGAAGTCATCGGTTTTGAACTTACCGGGCGGATGCCCGAAGCGGCGACGGCCACGGACCTGGTGCTGACCATCACGAAAATGATGCGCGAAAAAGGCGTGGTGGGAAAATTTATTGAATTTTATGGCGAGGGGCTGCCATCGCTCACGTTGCCGGACCGGGCAACCATCGCCAACATGACGCCTGAATTCGGCGCCACGGCCACCTATTTTCCCGTAGACCGGCAAACCATTGATTACCTATCGTTTACCGGGAGACCGGCCGCACATGTCCGGCGTATTGAAAAATACCTTTCCATTCAGGGGATGTTTTATTCGGAAGGTGCGGCCCCTCCTGTTTTCACGGACACCATGCACTTGGATCTGGGGGATATCGAGCCTTCGGTCGCCGGCCCCATACGCCCCCATGAACGGATTCCGCTCTCCGGGCTTAAGGCTGATTTCTCGGAAAAATTTGAAAATATCTTTGAAAGCGGCGTCTCCCCGGAACCAAACGATGAGAATTGGGAGCAGGAAGGAGGCGCCGTGACCGGTGCGGGCGGCGCAGCGGAAAAATTTGTTTACCGAAAGACGTTTGACGAAGGGGGAGTACCGGTCAACCGCCCGTATGAAAGCTTTTATCTGGAGCACGGATCGGTCGTTATTGCGGCCATTACGAGCTGCACCAACACCTCGAACCCCGGTGTGTTGATGGGAGCGGGGCTGTTGGCAAAAAAAGCCGTTCAGCACGGTCTTGGGGTGCGCCCCTGGGTGAAAACCAGCCTTGCGCCGGGATCCAAAGTGGTGGTGGATTACCTCGAGGCGGCCGGACTCATGCCGTATTTGCAGGCGTTGGGGTTTCACCTGGTAGCGTACGGCTGTACCACCTGCATTGGAAACAGCGGGCCGCTTTACCCGGACGTGGCCCGGAAGGTCGAAGAAACTGGCCTGGTGGTGGCGTCCGTGCTGAGCGGAAACCGGAATTTCGAAGGGCGGATCAATTCGCTGACCCGGGCCAACTACCTGGCTTCCCCCATGCTGGTGGTGGCATTCGCCCTGGCCGGTACAGTCAATATTGATATGGAAAGGGACCCCTTGCGTCATGACCCGAATGCCGAACCGGTTTATCTGAGAGATATATGGCCGACACAAAAAGAAATCAACGAAGCCATGGCGTTCGTGGATACCTCTATGTTCCTCGACCGATATGCAAATGTTTATGAAGGGGATGAAAACTGGAAAGGCCTGCCTGCTGCCTCAGGCAGGCAGTTTTTGTGGGACGGTAATTCCACGTATATCCAGGCGCCGCCTTTTTTCCGGGGAATGACGCGTGAAATGCCCGATGTCGCGGATATAAACGGCGCACGGGTGCTTGCGCTCCTTGGGGATAGCATCACTACCGACCATATATCCCCGGCAGGGACCATTCCCGAAGAGAGCCCGGCCGGACAGTTTCTCCTTGAATGCGGGGTAAAAAAATCGGATTTCAATTCATATGGTTCCCGACGGGGGAATCATCACGTTATGGTGCGCGGCACCTTTGCCAACGTGCGGCTTGCCAATCAGCTGGCTGCAGGCAAAAAAGGAGGATGGACCCTGTACGTGCCGGACGGTGAGGTGATGACGATCTGTGACGCGGCGGAAAAGTATCGCGAAAATGGCATTCCACTGATTATTGTTGCCGGTAAGGCCTACGGATCCGGAAGTTCCAGGGACTGGGCCGCAAAAGGCACCATGCTGCTGGGGGTGCGCGCGGTAATCGCCGAAAGCTTCGAGCGTATTCACCGGAGTAACCTGGTAGCCATGGGGGTCCTCCCCCTTGAATTCAGGGAGGGGGAAAGCGCGGCCTCTTTGGGCTTGACCGGCAGGGAGGCGTTTTCTCTGGAAGGGTTGTCCCGGAAGCTTTCTCCTTACGGCAAACTCGATGTGACGGCTGCTGCCCCCGACGGTGCAACGAAAACGTTTACGGTTACGATACGCCTCGATTCGAGGATCGAGATGGATTATTACCGGCACGGCGGCATCCTCCAGTACGTCATGCGCAAGATGCTGGCGGAAAAGCCGGATTCATAGCCCGGTCTGCGACACTTTACCAAAAAGCGTCCCGGCGGTTTTTCGGGCATCGGCAATGCTGGCCACCCAGGTCAGCACCCGGTCAGGGGCAGCGTGATCCGCAGGGCGGTTCCCTTGTTCTCAAGTGAATTGATGCAAAAGGCGCCGCCGCAGATTTCCGTTTTCGCCTTTATCCCGCAGAGTCCGTATCCGTTGCCGTCCCGGTATTTGTCGGATAAAACCCTGCCGGTATCAAAACCGCATCCGTTGTCCGTTATTTCCAGTTCCAGGCGTTCATTCGACTGGTTGAGGGACAGCCATATCGTGTCCGCCCCCCCGTGCTTTGCCGCGTTGGTCATGGCTTCCTGTATGATCCGGTAGATGAGTATTTTCTGGGAATCATCGATCATGGATTCATCGATATTGATTTCAAGGATCAATGTAATTTCAGGGAAGGTTTGCTTGAGCTTGCTGCAGCACCATCGAATGGTGGATTTAAGACCAAGGTCATCGAGCATGATAGGGCGAAGGCCTGCGGATATACTCTTGGTTTTCTTGATAGTATCCTTTATGTACTGGACCGTCTGGTGCAGCGGCTCCGCGATTTCGGCATTATCCCCGTTTCTGGATAAAATATCTTCCAACAGGAATTTTATGGCCGCGAGGCTTCCTCCCAGCCCGTCATGAATTTCCATGGCGATCCGCTTGCGTTCATTTTCCAGTATTTCCAATGTCTTGTGGGAAAAATGGCGGAGTTTTTCCTGGGCCGAGCAGAGGCCGCTACTTTCGCCGTTTTCCGTTTTCCGCCATGGTGCTTCCCGATACCGGAGCAAAGATATTTTTTCAAAATGGCCGTCTTTATCAGGGGGGATTTCGCTGGCGGCCGCATCGGGTTTCGGATGTGTGGTTTTGTTCGGAACAAGTGCGTACAGTTCGCAGAAACGCCGATATGACAGATCCAATTCAAAATTGGTTTCCCGCAGCTGGTCCTTTTGCCGTTCAAGCTTCAACAGGCAGTTGTTGAGTTCGTCAAGGAGCGTCGAAACCCCCGGACGGACATCGGAAGATGAAGTCATGTCCTCAGGTCGGCTGAATTGTGAATCTGGCTGGTTTTGGCATCCGTATTTTTCAGGGCGCTTTTTGCTTTCATTCATTTCAGACGGCTCTTGTATTAAAATAAATATGGCCGGCAGAATCGGAAAAAGGTTTTTTTGCGAAGCCGCTGCGAACCATGTTTTAATTGATAAGGTAATCCCGATGGGAGGAATAATCAAAAAAGATTTTGAAGAAAATATACGGAAGGGATGACGGCTCCAGAAGGGTTCTCAGGCGGCTTTGTCTTCTGCAGCCGGATGCTGCCTGTCTGAAAGGTCGTTGATAATGATATTGCGCACCATGTCGGAGATTTCTTCGGTGGTCATGTGGGAAAAGTATTCGTAGGGGATTTCTTTTAAAACGTGGATTTGGATATCATGCGAGCCGTGAAAGTCAAGGCTGTATTTGGGCAGTGCGGTGTTGGTGCCGGATATGGTAATGGGCAGAATCGGCAGTCCCATTTTCCGGGCGAGAATAAATGCCCCCGGCTTGAAGGGCTTGATCTTTCCGTCCGGAGAACGCGAGCCTTCGGGGAAAATAAGGACGGAATTGCCTTGAGACAGCGCCTTTTCAGCATCGGCCATCATCTGTTCAATGCTTTTCCGGTCCCCCCGTTTCAGGCGGATATACTGATTCAGGTACATGTTCCAGCCGATGAAAGGGATTTTGAAGATTTCGATCTTGGAAACGAATTTGAAGTGGAAAAACAGGTTGAAAAGCACAAGAATGTCAAGCAGTGATTGATGGTTGGAGACAACCACGTAGGTCCGGTTGCGAACGATGTTTTCTTTCCCCCGGATATGTATGCGCCACGCGGGAATGATCCAGGTATAAAGCGATGCCCAGAAACAGGTAAACTGCTGGAGCACTGTAAGTCTGGGGTCGAAGGGCTTGGTAAACAGCCGTAAAATCAGGGCGATAATAAAGAAAAACACCGATGTGACGGCGACAAAGGTGAACCATGATATGACGATCAGACGATTAATCATTGCTACCGGTATCTGCAGGCTGTATGTTTGGATTTTCTGGCGTTATTCCGCTGCAAAACCCTTGCCCCTTTGTCAATGCATTGCAGTTGACCCATGTATCACGCATATAATAGCGCTTTGCGGCTGGTTTTTCAAGGAGAATTATGGCTGGCGGCAGCGGAAGAAAACCCTACAGACATTGCAAACCCGGTTGCGCCATGCACGAGTAGCTGGTAATATAAAAGCTCAAGTCACCGGATAAAATCAGGGCCTTAAGCGGACAACCCTATAGCGTGGGGGAATATTTTTGGAACAGGACCAGAAGGTTCATTTTTCAAGGTTTTTTTTCGATCAACGGGATCATGATCTCCTTTTGATCGTCAACGAGATGATAAAAGGGGACAAGTCCATCCTTCACGACCAGAGACGGTTTTTTCATCACCTCCATCCCCGCGGAATAAAGGAGATGGCAGAGTCCAAGGGATTGCGGATCGCCTACGCCGTGATCCATCTTCTGGAGTCTCTTCAGGAAGGCCAGGTGGACAACCGCATCTGCGCTTTGAGGGCCCTTCGCGACGAGGTGATGTGCAGCACGGACCAGAACCTTCAGATCAATACCGCGCGTGTGCTCATTGAGATCATGAAGGACCTCGTGCGCGCAGCGGACGAATACCCCCGTCAGCTAGAACTGGCCCACGACTTCCGCCTGGTCGCCTCCGGAAAACCCCGTATTGTCCGGTTTTATTTGAAAAAATATCGTTTGCTGGAAATGCCGGAAGAATGGAATCAACTGGCATTTGACGACCATGTCCACGATGCCAATACCAAGGGTCGCAAGTCGGCCACGCATCTGATCATGGATGCATGGATAAAAGGCATTCGTCGGCTGCGGGTGATATATTACAATTTCATCCGCCCGGAAACCGCCGAGGAACTGATGGAGGCCTCATCCATCATGGGCATCGACGTTCGCATCGGCATTGAGTTCCCGGTTGCCTTTCACAGCGGCTTCGCCCAGATCATATGGGTTCCGCGCGGATTTGCTGACGCGAAGGATTTTATACGGTTTCTTTCTGATGATGCGGTGGATGCCCTCATGAACGACGGGGGAGAGGTGTCGGATTTTCAGCGGAACCAGGTTGTCGGGGTGCTGGAGGAGTTCAACCGCGTCCATCGTCCCATGCTGGGGGAAAAATTCGGCATTGATTTTCCCGAACTCGATGTGGCAAGGTTTTTGACGTTCGTCGGCATCGGGCAGGCTTCGCTGCTTCATCTGGCGCAATTCATTCATCGAAACATGCTCCCGGCAATGCAATCGAAGGTAGCGGAACTTCGTAATCAATATGCGAATGCCGACATGGAGGAGCAAGCGCGCATTGAAAAGCGGGTTGAGGAAATGGACCGGTTTGATATGGAGTTGATCCATGATTTTTATCTCAAACCCGCGTCCGGGCGGAAATATGAAAATCATGATGTCCCGCACCTGATGAAGCATACGGCACCGGAATTGATCGAAAGACTCGATCGCCTTCGGTCGGGCTACAGGATCACCCTGAACCTGACCAACATGAAAGTGGAAGATGTTCTGGAGCTCATCTATGACTGCAAGGGACGGATTACACGGCTGGAGATTTTCAACCTCAAGGACCACGCCCAGGGGATAGTTGATCATATTCCGGAAATTCACAAGCTTCAGCGGTGTATCAACACCGGCAACGTCATTAAACTGAAGCGGATCATCACGGATATTATCGACCGGCTGGAAAACGATCCCGATCCGGGTGCTCAGGCTCGTGTCCAAAAAATGAAAACCATCCTCGCGCACATCGAATCCTTGAAGAATATGTACAAGGGGAAGTCTGTCAAGGCCCGCATGGGAAGTGATTCCACGGGATATTCCCCCAGTCTGTACGGCATGGGGCTCGCCGTTATGGATTCATTGCCGCGCCGTGCAAGACGCAGCATCCTTTGTAATCGGGAGGTACCCCACCTGCGGGTGCCGTTTCACGTCGATGTGGCCTATCGGAAAACCTTCGGCGCCAACGGCGCCAACGGGAAAAACGGACGGGTTTTCTTGTTGCTCAAATGGCTGCGAATGCTGCCGTTCCTTGCGCACATCGGGCTTCCCTGCCGGGTCGAATGGGTCGCCAGGGTCGATTCCATCCGCATGGTGCCGCAGGGGAACATCACCACTCTTGGCGGGATAAAAAAAGAGCGGTCAAACGGCCTGTTTCTGGACCCCCCGGACGAAAAACCGCATCGCGTGAGCTATTCATGGCGCTATCTCCAGACCCGCTGGAAAAACCTGCTTAAGGTGCTGATCGGATTCACGCCCGCATTTTTGACTTTTTTATGGTCCCATGACGGGTGGCTGCTGATGTATTTCGGGGCCTTTATCTGGTTTGGCATCACGGGCCTCAGAAATATCATCCAGTCAGTTGTGGCAGGCGGAGGCATCCGGCGCTCATCCCTGCTGAAATGGAATGATTTCATAAGCTGGGACCGGCTTGCGGATTCCCTCATGTTCACGGGTTTTTCCGTGCCCCTGCTGGATTACCTGGTAAAAACCGTCGCTCTGGACCGGGGTTTTGGTGTCAACACCGAAACCGGTCCGGTTGTCCTTTATTCGGTAATGGCACTGGCCAATGGCATCTACCTCACGAGCCACAACCTGTTTCGCGGCCTGCCCAAGGAAGCGGCATTCGCCAATTTTTTCCGAAGCGCCTTGTCCATACCCGTGGCATTCGGCCTGAATGCCGGCCTGGGCGTTTTCCTCGGCTTTGCGGGGGTGCCAAACGTCGCCGCGGTGCTGCAGAGCGGTGCGGCCGTGATTTCGAAGTTCGCATCCGATTTTGTCGCCGGTTTCATCGAAGGGGCCGTTGACCGGGCCGGAAACATCAAGAACCGAATGAAGGACTACCGGCACCGCCTTGAACAGTTTTTCGGCGTTTATGCAAAGCTGGAGATGCAGTTTCCGGAAAAGGATGTCTACGGCCTTCTCGACCGGCCGGGGCATTGGTTCGAATTGTCGGGCCATCCGTCAAGGGATCTGATACGGATTATGATCATCAATTCCCTGGACCTGCTCTATTTCTGGATGTACCAGCCCAGGGCCCGGACGGCGTTTCGAACGATTCTGGCGGAAATGCCGCCGGATGAGCGTTGTGTAATCATCCGCGCCCAGAAAATCCTTACCATGGAGCGTGAAATCAGCCAGATGTTTATCGACGGCATCGCCGGCCGGAATTTTTCGCGGCCCCTGGCATTTTATCTCGCCCAATCCAGGGAATATCTCGATGCCATCGAGAAACTGAACGCTTCATTTGAAGACAGCATCCCCTGCACCCGGCAGCCATAAAGGTAAAATTCACCGGATAAAAGGAATGGCGTTTTACCTTCAAACATGGTAAAGAAATACCGATCCAGAAGACCATAATCCCAACGCCAATGACCAGATCAGGAAGCGTTTTTTCATGACAAGAAAACCCGGAGACGATCCTTTCCAGGCCATCCGCATCCGGCGGTTTTTTATCGCCGTGGCTGCGTACATCATATGGCTGTTATTGATCATCTATTGTTATCACCTGGGCCTGATCCGTCTCTCCATTGAACTGGCATTCCTGTTTTACAGCGTCTTCATTGTTTTCAATATCGGTATCTACGTTCTGCTGCGCACCGGTCTGAACCGACGATTGGCTGATCCGAGCCTGACCTTTGTACAGATGGTCGCCGCGACCATCGGCGCCATGTTTGTCATATATTTTACCGACCAGGTCCGCGCACTGATGCTGCTGATCTATTTCATGACCTTTATCTTCGGGGTCTTCCGGTTCAACACCCGGCAATTTTTCAGTTTCGCCCTGTTCACCCTTTGCAGCTACGGCCTGGTCGTGCTGGCGCTCTCTTACAACCATCCGGAGAAGGTGGACCCCCGAATTGAAGTCCTTCAGCTGCTTGTATTCGGGACGGTTCTGTTCTGGTTTTCCATTATCGGCAGCTACATCAGTTCTCTCCGGAACCGGCTTTCCGCGGCCAACCGGAAACTGGGGCATGCGCTCACGACCATTGAAGCCCTTGCCATTCACGACGACCTCACCCAGGTCTACAACCGCCGACACATGTTCCAGGAGCTTCAAAGGGTCAAGAGCCTCGCCGATCGAAGCGGAATACCGTTTTCCATCGCCATTTTCGACCTGGACCATTTCAAGCAGGTCAATGATACCTTCGGGCATCGGAAGGGGGACGATGTTTTAAAAAAGCTGGTCCGGGACGTCGCCGGCGAGCTCCGGGATACGGACATGATCGCCCGCTACGGCGGGGAGGAATTTCTTGTCATCATGCCCGGAACCGATATTTCCGGGGCGGCGGAATGCGCCCAGAGAATTCAGAAAAGTGTATGCAGCGCAAGCTTCGCCGGATTTCCGGATTCCTTTCAGGTAACGATTTCCACGGGAATCACATCGTATCGACCCGTAGAAAGCATCGATGAAATGATTTACAGGGCCGACAACGCGCTCTACAGGGCCAAAGCCAACGGCCGGAACCGTGTGGAAATCGATTTCCCGGAACCCGCATCTCAAAAAATGCCGATGGGGAAAGCGGGGGCTATATCGTAAAAAGAAAACTTGACTGGGCCGGCTGGAGGTTGTAAATGAAGGGTATCCGCATCGCAGACAGGACTGGCGGGCAGTCCTTTGGAACGTGGAATAGCTGGAGCGGCAAGGGCAGGAAAAACCAAATGATGAAAGACGATATGTACATGACACCGGATTACGCAAGCTGCAGGTTTTTTTTCAGCTTTCGGCGCTTCTTTTTTATCTTTAGAAGCGTCCATCCGGTGATGCAGCGCTGATGATTCAGTAATGATATCCCCCGGGTGGACGATCTCCGTCCACCCGGGGTTTTTTTTGTCCAAAAGAAAAAGCCCCGGGCGGGAAACCGCCGGGGCTTTTTTGTCTGAAGAAGGCAAAACCATAATCAGGAGGGTAAGACCATGTTGATCGTACTTGAACAGGACATCACGCCCCAGCAGAAAAATCTCATATTGAGCGTGCTGCGGGAGGGGAACGCCATGTTTCGCGAGATATCCGATGCGGGGCAGAGCGTTATCGGTGCCACAGGAACCGCCGGCCGTGATCTGTCCTTTTTTGAATCCCTGCCCGGCGTCGCCCGGGTCGTGCCGGTTGAAACCGCATTTAAACTGGTCAGCCGCCAGCTGCATCCCGCCGACAGCAGGGTGCAGGTGGCCGATGTTTCCGTCGGGGGGGAAAGGATCGTCGTGATCGCAGGCCCCTGCGCCGTGGAAAGCCGCGACCAGGTCATGGCGATCGCAAAAGAGGTGCGCCGTTATGGAGCGGTGTTGTTCCGCGGCGGCGCATTCAAGCCCCGGACTTCCCCCTATTCGTTCCAGGGGATGGGGGAAGAAGGCTTAAAGATCCTGGCCGAAGTCAAGCAGGTATACGGCATGCCGGTTGTCACGGAGATTACCACGCCGGCCCAGGCGGACCTGGTGATGAAGTACGTGGACGTGGTCCAGATCGGCGCCAGGAATATGCAGAATTTCGAGCTGCTCAAATCTGTAGGGCGATTGGGGAAGCCGGTGCTGCTGAAGCGAGGCCTGTCGGCAACCATCGAGGAATGGCTCATGTCGGCGGAATACATTCTGGCCGAAGGGAATGAAAATGTTATTTTATGCGAGCGGGGCATCCGCACGTTTGAGCCGTACACCCGAAATACCCTGGACCTGTCCGCTATCCCCGTCATCAAGAAACTGACGCATCTGCCCGTTATCATTGATCCGAGCCACGCCACCGGCAGTCGGGAAAAGGTCAGCCCCATGGCGCGGGCGGCCATTGCGGCAGGCGCGGACGGCCTGATGATCGAGGTTCACAACGATCCGGATCAGGCAACCTCCGACGGTGCCCAGAGCCTTTATCCTGAGCAGTTCGGCCAGCTGATGCGGGATCTGTATGTCATCGCCCCGCTGGTGGACAAGCAGGTCGACTTTGGGTACCTGGACAAGGCAAAGACGGTCAAGCACATGGCCAAAGCAGCCGGCGGAAAAGGCCGGAGGGCCGCTTTCCTGGGGGATGTGGGCAGCTTCAGCCACAAAGCCTGCGCGCAGTTTTTCGGTGACCAGGTCGAACCCCTGCCGGTGGATTCCTTCCGGGGGCTGTTCGAGACGGTTAAATCCGAAGCCTGCGACTTCGGCGTGGTCCCGCTGGAGAACTCCCTTGCCGGAAGCGTCCATGAAAATTATGATCTTCTTCTGGAATACGACCTGCGAATTATCGGTGAGATCACCCTACGCATCAAGCACAATCTGATCGGCCATCCGGGGGCGCGCGTCGATGACATCCGTTCCATTTATTCGCACCCCCAGGTGTTCCAGCAGTGCCGTCAGTTTCTGGAGCGCCATGGTGACTGGGACCTGGTCTCCGTGACGGATACCGCAAGGGCGGTCCGCCACATAAAGGAAAGGGGGGATCTCGCTGAGGCAGCTATTGCGGGAAAGGATGCAGCCGAGCTTTTCGGGATGGCCGTACTGGAGGAAAGCATTGAAACCAACCCAAGGAATTTTACCCGTTTTGTCGTTATCGGCCGGGAATCCATGAGAAACGGCCCAAGACAGAAGTCGTCCATCATATTTTCTACCGGCAACCAACCCGGCGCCCTTTTCCAGGTATTGAAAATATTTGCCGAGAACCGTGTCAACCTGGTCAAGCTCGAGTCGCGTCCGATTCATGGAAAGCCTTGGGAATACATGTTTTATGTGGACCTGGAAGCGGATGTCGAAGCCCCGGCGTTTTCCGGAGTCCTCGCGCAACTGGAAGCAGCGGTGGAATACCTGAAGGTCCTTGGGAGTTATTGAGAAAGGTTCACTGTGCGGGCATCTGCACAGGAACAGCATGCCGTGCTCCTGCAGTTACAAATCTTTGCATTTATCAATAGTCATCATGATCAGGAAGACCTCGTGGGGGCACCCCTTGCGGGTGCCCGGATTCCGGTCCCCCGCAAGGGGTGCCCCTACGAGCCCAAATCCTGTGGGAATATGGATCGTGTTGATACAAGAATGCAAAACTTGACGGCTTCGTAAAAAGCCCAATATCTGCGTTGCGCACAATTTTTGAAGAATCTCACGTACGGCGAAGTACGATCAATTCTTCAAAAATTGCACGCGCCTTGATCTTGAACTTTTTTCTTTGCCGCCCAAAATCGACTTTTTACGAGTCCATCAAACGTAGCATGCCCATTACCGTTGCTGTTCATGGTATCGGCGTCACGTCGCAACCACCGAGTCTTCGGAGCCATACTCATTGGGCACGTACCCGTCGGCGGCGTTATCGTTTTCCCACCGGTGGCCGTCGATCAGGTAGCGGAACCGGAAGGACCGGTCCGCCGGAAGGGAATAGGTAATGAAAAACGCGCCGGTAGCGGTTCGGGTCATGGGTTTGGCGTTCTGGTCCCAATTGTTGAAATCACCGCACACCACGACGGTTTTTCCGTCCGTGCCCGGAGGGATCTTGAATGTAACCCGACAGTGCCTGCCTGTTTTGCTGTAGCTTTTCTTGATCATTCGTGCCTCCGGGAAGGATATGGTTTTTGCCGGTTTTCATACCACCAGAAATCATTGTGCTGCACCGGGTCATGGTAGCGCCGGTTGCCCTTGATATAGATTTGCTTGGCATGGCCTGTTTCATCCCTGCCGCACCGGATGAGTCGATCGAATGTCATCATCGATCCGGCCAGGGGGCCGTGTTTTTCAAAAGCCGTTTCTGCGTACGAAGAGCAGGATGGATACATGGGGCACGTTCCCGTCCGCACCGCGTTCAAATGATTCAGAGGGCCCTGGTAGAATTTAATGGGGCCCGCGGCGCACCCGAAAGATATCGCCGCCGTGATGCATAAAAAGAGGGCATACATTCTCCGAACCGATCCCGAGGGAGGAAAAAATCGTAGTAACCGAATACCTGAAATCACTTTTTGAAAAGTCCCTTTATTTTTTTCCGGGTCAGCTGCCTGGCGGTATTGAACCGTTCTCTCTTTCCCGATTGTCTCAGACAGGAAACAACCGGCATAATACAATAATACGGCTGTTTTTTTTGTTTTCAACCGCCGGTTATCCGGTTGCCGGATTTTACCCGTTTTTTAACCAGTGAGGCAGCCAGGTTGATCCCCAGGGACAAAAAAAATCCGGCTGCGGCCACCATTATGATGGTGGCGCCGGATGTAAGGTCATAGCTGTAGGATATCCACAGGCCGGTCATGTTGAATATCAAGGAGAAGAGCACGGACAGGACCATCATCATCATCAGTGAGCGCGCGTATTTTTCGGCAATATAGGGGGGGATGGTCAAAAGGGCGATCACCAGTATGAGGCCGACCATTCGTATGATAAAGACGATGGACACCGCAGTCAGTGCGATAAAGACAAAATACAGCAGGTTTACCGGGACCCCCCTGAGTTTTGCGAATTCGGCATCATAGGAGATCGCCAGGATGTCCCGGTAGAAAACGACCGTTATAATCAGGGTTATCGCGCCCAGTGCGCTCATCCACCATATGTCGGCAGCGGGAACGGCAAGGATGGAGCCGAACAGGTAGCTCATGAGATCCGAATGATAGCCCGGCGTCAGATCCAGAAGGATTACGCCCGTGGCCATACCGACGGCCCACAGCACCCCGATGAATATGTCCGAGCGGTCCTTTGCCTTTATCACCACCGCGGTCATGAGAAAAGCGGCTGCCAGCGAAACGCCAATGGTCCCGTAGATGTAAGGGATGCCGAAGAAAAAAGCGATGCCGATCCCTCCATAGGCGGCATGCGCTATCCCTCCGGCCAGAAAAACCAGGCGGTTCACGACGACAAAGGAGCCGATGATGCCGAAGATCAGGCTGGCAAAAGCGGCTGCAAGCACCGCGTTTCTCACAAATTCGTACTGAAATGCATCGATCAAGCTATAAATCCCCGTGGGTTTTAAGTATCCGGTGCGGCTGACCGTGGGCGATCAGCTCTACCGGGCATTGATAACCCATTTCGAGCATGGTTTCCGTTATCTCATTGCTGTGGTGATAATGCAGTGACCGGTTGACGCACGCCACGCTTTTTACATAGCTTGAAATGATCATCAGGTCGTGGCTGACCACGATAACGGTCTTGGTATCATTGAGCTTTCCCAGAAGATGGTACAATTCCGTTTTGCCGCCCGTGTCCACGCTGGCGGTCGGCTCGTCGAGAATGAGAATCTCCGGGTCCGCGGTCAGTGCCCTGGCAATGAATACGCGTTCGCGCTGCCCTGCGGAAAGCTCTTTTATCGTGCGGTTTTCATAACCGGCAACCCCCATCATTTGCATGCTTTCCATTGCTTTCTGCCGGTCTTCCCGGTGGATGCCCCGGCGTCCCCGGTGTCTCAGGCGTCCCATCAGGACCACATCCATTACGGAAACAGGGAAATGAATGTTGATGCTGACGTCCTGGGGCACATACCCGAACCGGTGGGCCATTTTTTTCGGCGAACGGCCGTGAATAGAGATATACCCGCTATCCGGCTCAAGCAGTCCCAGCATCAGCTTTACAAGCGTTGATTTCCCGCCGCCGTTGGGGCCGATGATCGCAAGAAATTCCTTTTCCGCGATATCAAAAGATATATTGGATAGCGCAGGTTCCCCATTGTAGGAGAAGGACAAATCCCGTACCTGGATGATAGGATCGTTGTTCGTCATTCTTCTTTATGCTTTCCGATCAGATCCGCAACGCGGCGCAGGTTCTGTGCCCAGTCTTCGGCAAGAGGATCGGCCATGACCGTCCGGCCGTTGATTTCCCGTGCGATCGTATCCGCATCACGACTGGAGATTTGCGGCTGCACCATGACGACCCGGATATCCAACTCCCTGGCGCGCCGGATGGCTTCCTGTATCTGCCGGGCCTTTGGGGCTTTTCCGTCAATTTCTACGGGGACTTGTTCCAGCCCGTAGGCCTCTGCGAAATATCCCCAGGAAGGGTGATACGCCATGAAGGTTGCGCCGGGCGTCAGGCGTGTTTTCAGTTCGATGTCCAATTCGACGATTTCGGAGAGAAACGATGCATAGCGCGATGCATAATGCGCAAACCCATCCGGGTCGATTTTTGCCAGCCCTTCAAATACAGCCCTTGCCTGAAGCATAACCAGCGGCGGGGAGAGCCAGATATGCGGATCGTGGGCATGTCCATGGGGGGAAGAACTTTTTTCAATCCGCCGGGCGGTATCCACAAGTTCCATGTCCGGATGGATGGATGTGATTTTTGAAAGCCATGCCTTTTCAAAGGTCACCCCGATTGCGAAATAGGCATCCGCGTCGGCCAGTTTTTTCATTTGCCCGACAGAGGGCTCATAGGTATGCGGACTTGCGCCAGAAGGGACCATGATATGGACTTCGACACGCTCCCCGCCGATTTTTTCAACGAAATATTTTTGCGGGGCGATGCTCACGAATACGCTTTTCTCCGCAGAATTTGCGGGAAAAGCGGCAATTAAAAGGGCGGCTGAAAAAAGCAGGGCAAACGGTAAAGATTTTTTATACATGGCGGCCTGTCCGTTTTCATTTTTGATTTATATCTTCTCCAAACGTATAATCATTTATTTCCGGTTGCAAATTTCCGCAATTATCATTTAAACATGTAAGAGAGGATTTTCTGCACAACCAGCTTTATGGGGCGATGCGGCAATCCGCCGTTTATCCATTTTTTAGCGCATTGAAAATAATACCATATCATGTTTGACAAGGCAATTATCCAGAAAATAATGGACACTTGGATCAGTGATCCGTTTGATTCCCGTGAGGCCGCAGCCGAGATGCACCCCATATCGGCCGAAGACGTCGAGTTCCTTGTGGAGACGGCGTTTCTTGCGAGCCTGAAAAAAGAGGAAGACCGCCCCGTGACGTTCAGCCTGGTATTTTTGAGCAAAAAGAAGGCGGCAAGGTCCTTTCCGGATTCCAAGCGGAAACAGCTGATCATGAAGTTTGAACAGGGGTTTCCCTTGACCGTCGACAGCCTGTCCAAGGTCGCCCTGGCCTTTGATCCGCGTTTTACGTCGTTTGTCGTGGCGCCGCCTGCAGATGAGAGCAGAAAACGCTACGAGATATGGGGGGCCATGTTTTTTAATGCACTTCCCAATTACTTTGACGATATCCCGGAAGACAAGGTGGGTGAAATTTTCCGGCGGCCGAACGTTTTTATGATCACATCGGTTACACCGGGATCCATTATCATATCCAAGGGGGACGCACAGATCGGCCGGTTTGTCGCGGGAAAATTCATCAAGGCCACGCCGTCCCCCTTCTACGCAAAGGCCATGGGCGGATTTTTGTACAACAAGATCAAGCGGGACGCCGAATCCATGGCAAAAGACCGGTCCACCTGGAAGGTCTTCATACACAGCCTGGACTATCTTTTGTCTGAAATTTCATCGAGGAGCCACGGCGCATCGGTGCTTATCGTCCCGGAGCACAAGCTCCCCCTGTACAGGGATTATTTTACCGCCAAGTATATGTTTCGGGAAAATCTCAAGATTCATGAACTGATATCCGAGTCGCTCACCATTGAAAATCAATCGGAAGATGCGGCCATGAAACGGCTGAGCTATAACCGGAAAATCGCCGAGCGCTTGCAGGTGCTCGCTCAGCTTGCCGCGGTGGACGGGGCGCTGGTATTGAGCGCTTCCTTTCGAATCATATCCTTCGGCGCAACGCTCAATGCCCCGAAATGGCGGGGCAGGGTCCTTGAAGGTCCCGACGGATACAACGGCGGCGATCGTATTTTTGAGCATCAGCTTCTGGGCACCCGCCATAATTCCATGATCGATTTTATCGGCAAATGTTCGGACAGCATCGGATTTGTGATTTCACAGGACGGTCCGATCCGCGGATTGGTCCGGAAAAACATGAAGACCATGTACTGCTGGCCGGACTGCCGGGTGTCGATGTTTATATAGGTCTGCTGCGCAATATTACAGGTAGGATCATCGTGTTCACGGCGTGGTCGTCTGGGGGATGGGTTGACGTGGGGTCAGGCAGGCGCCGACGACCGGCTCCCTGTTGGGTGCCAAGGCCATTTTAAACGATCTGGCTTCCTGTATCGAGATGACGGCTCTCCCCGAAGGAACCCTTAGTGGCGGAAGCCGGATAACCCGCTTCCGCCACTGAAAAAATCCTAGGGATTCATCTCGTAGGTGTCTCTCAAACTGTAGACGTATTCGTTCCAGAAACGGGTGAACCGTTCCGGGTTGTCAACCGGTTTGCGGATCATCTTCAGGCACCATTCGCCCTGTTTTTCCGTGGTGTCCTGCTTGGAATAGAGCTGAAGGGCGTAGCGGGAAAAATCGCGGACCATGAAGTCGAAGATCTGCTCGAGCAGATCGTCTTCGTATTTCTCCATTTTGTACTTTTCAAGGATCAGCTGGCCATAGGCAACAAGCGTGAATATTTCGCCAATGCCCAGCAGAAAATCGATGTTTTTCGCCTGTTCCGGCCCTGGTGCGGCATCGACCAGGAAGCTTTTGAACACCTCGATCTGTTCCTTGAAAATGCGGACGTTGGGCAGGTCCACGTCCCCGTAGGCGATGTTGTAATCATGGAACTGAATTTTTCCCAGCCCCTTGGTAGGCCCCTGCCGAAACAGGAATTCATCGTCCGCGGGATCGTTTCGCTTGGGAATCTCCGGAAATTCGCCGGGATTAAAAAAGTAGTTGGCGATGAACTTGATGATCAGCGCCATATTGACGTGCACGGTGCCTTCCAGTTTGGGAAGGGAGCGAATGTCCGTGGCCGCCATCTCGAAATAGACATCTTTTTCAAATCCGCGCGCCGCGATGACGTCCCAGAGCAGGTTGATGACTTCCTCTCCCTGGGTGGGGACCTTCATCTTGGTGATGGGATTGTATAACAGGTAGCGGCGGTCATTTTCAGAAGCGCTGCGCATGTAGTCCGTGGCCCGTTGGGAAAAAATCTTCATGGCCACGAGCCGTGCATAGGCATCCGTAAAAAGCTGCTTGATATGGGGGAAGTCCGTTACGTATTTGCCGTAGAGGTTCCTGTGGCTGGCATGGTTGATGGCCTCGTAAAAGGCGTGGGTCGCAATGCCGATAGCCCCCCATCCCAGGTTGAATTTGCCGACGTTGACAGTGTTCAGCGCACTGTCCCATGCCTCCCGGCCGTAGGTAAGGATTTCGTTGTCTGTCAGCGGATAGCTGTTCAAGGCATACTCGGCCACGTATCCCTCCCAGTCCACGACGTTCTGGACCAGGTCGTAGTTTTCATGTTTGGGGTCCGCAACAAACCAGACGTATTCATCGGTTTCCGTGTCCTTGGCGAACGTGGAGACCAGCGCGGCCTCGTTGGCGTTTCCGATGTAGTATTTGCCGCCGTCCGCCACATATTTGCCGTCTCCCAGGGGGGTCACCGACATATCGGACGAGTACAGGTCCGCGCCGTGGGTGCGCTCGGAAAGGCCGAACGCAAAGATTCCGCCTTCCTTGAGCAGTTTTGCGGTGTTTTTTTTCACGTCCTCGTTGTTGCCCATGAAAATCGGTCCAAGGCCCAGGATGCTGACCTGCCAGGTATACCAGTGGGACAGGTTGTAAAACGCCAGGATTTCATTGAAGTCGCATATCCGGTAGGTATCCCACCTTTTGTCCGGATCGCCGTCATTTGCGTACTTGGCTGGCGTCAGCAGCGTGGCAAAGATTTCATTTTCCTTTACAAATTCAAGAAAATCCGAATACCATTTTTTTTCATGGAAATCGTCCTTGAGCTGTTTTTTCCCCCGCGACTCGAAATATTCGATGGTTTTTTTCATGATTTCCGCGGAGCGCGGGTCCAGGTGGTCAAATGTTTCCTTTTTGGGATTGAGCAGCATGCTGGTTCTCCTTTTTTTGATTTGGGCCCGGCTTATATCAGCTCCCACAAAAGACGCCGGAGCATTTCCCGTTCTTCCGGAGAAAATCGGGCCAGGATTTTCTTGTTTGCCTTTTTGCGCTCTTCTATCAACTGGTCTTTCAGTCTGTCGGCTTTTGAAGACGTAAAAATTCGATGAACGCGGCCGTCTTCCGGGTGCGGCTCCCGTATGATCCACCCGGTTTCGATCATCCGTTCAAGCACGCCGGACAGGGTCGCCTTGTCCAGGCGCAGCAGCTTTGATATTTCTGTGGCGGTCATACCGTTTTGATACCACAATCCCTCCAGCACCAGGTGCTGCATATTGGTCAGCCCGTATGGTTTCAGACGATTTTTGAAATCGGCGTGGGCCTTCTGGTATGCTTTTCCCAGCAGGAACACCAGGCATTCGGGCAGATCATCGGGAAGTTTTTGCATGTCATCCATTTCCTTTGTATACGAACGATTTATTACAGCCGTTTTGAAATGTCAACAGATAGTGGCAGGAAGGATCGAGGAAAAACCAATGAAAGAGCAAGAAAAAGTACGAAAGAACAAGAAAGGGCGTACGAGGGGAAAAGGTCAATTTCCTTTTGTGGGGGTGGGGTGCTCCCCCTGGCGACTGTGAGCGATTGGGATCGCTCTATGGCTTGTTTCGCAACATCCTGCAATTAAAACCAATGCAGGATGTTTTGCTTCACTTCGCCAAGAGCGATCGACAATCACTCCCAATGTCGCCCGCGGGAGCACCCCCACCCCCCCAAAAGGAAATTGATCATTTTATAGTTCGCATGATTGGCGCTTTGTGTGAGTTTTGTTTTTTCGAAATCGCTATCGAAATCGAAATCGGTTTTTTTCAAACCCGCAGAACACGATTAATGCCTTTGAGAAATGCATAATTTCATGGGCGTTCTCCCTTTTTTCATTGCTTTTCTCTGTGAATCTCTGTGTCTCCTCTGTGATCTCTGTGGTAAAAACCACCCTCCCAGGCCCAAGGAAATGCATCCGTATTTTTTTTGCCGCCCAAGGTCTTTCCCGCTTTTGGTTTTGCTATTGGTCTTGCCACCATGGCGGAGGCAGGGTATAATAATATATTTTTGTTTCGGCACCCGGAAGGGTGGAACAAGATGCACGCAGCGGTAAAGAAAAAAAGGAAAGATGTCCGGTTTGGAAAAGCGGTTTGATTCGTCTCAATGGTCGGTGACAGACAGAAAAACAGGGCTGATGTGGGTAAGGGATGCCGGGGTGTCTGAATTTCCGCTGACCTGGAAAGAGGCCTTTTCGTTCATTGACGCCCTGAACCGGGAGAAATATGCGGGGCACGGCGACTGGCGACTCCCCAACCGGCGGGAGCTGTTTTCCCTTGTCAGCCATGACCGGGTGAATCCGCCGCTTTTTGAAGCCAATGCCTTTATCAACGTATTCCACGGGTATTACTGGACGGCCAGCACCTGCGC
>JAWOAV010000235.1:0-3629 GCA_046498365.1 Desulfosalsimonadaceae bacterium | reverse complement strand
CCTGGCCGATAAAACAAATACTGCCTTTATGGATTATACCGGATCCTTATCTGATTGGGCATTAAACTCTTTTTTTGGAAGGTTTAGCTACTCTTTTAGCCGCTGGCCAGGAGGGCCGCTGCAAGAAGGAATGCGCCAAGGCGAAACACGCGGCTTTTTACCAGTGATAGGGGGGTCATGAACGGTCTCCTCGATACGATTGCTTCTTCCTTATATTTCTTTCAGGCGGCGGCGTCAACCATATCTGTTTAGGTAAAAAAAGACGTCGGGTTTTTTGACACCTTGTATTTTCCATGATATAGAAAAAACGCTTTCACTTCATCTACACTTGCACCATCCATTCACAAAGCAACAAAGCAGCAGCGCAAAAGGCCGATCAGGAAGGAGATACCGGCGCATCCTATTTTTTTTTAAGGAGAAACTTCGATGAATACGAGGATCAAAACCGCTTTCTGGCTTTACCTGACGGCCATTTTTCTGTTCGGGCTCAGCGGGGTGGTTTACCTTTGCCGTTTCGAATTCATGCCGTATCATGCCGTTGCGACAGGCACGGCATGGGCGGATGTGGACCCCCGTTTTCAACTCCTTTTGCTGGGCGGAATTCGGCTGCTCGGCGCCGCCTGGATAGCGACGGCAACGGCAATGGGAATACTGCTTTTCATTCCTTTCCGGCAGGGTATGCAATGGGCGCGGTGGAGCGTTCCGGTGCCGGGGCTCATCGCCGGGCTGCCGGCGCTATACGTGACAATTTCCGTAACCGTGAACACCCCGGCGACGGCACCGTGGATCGGCATTGTTATATTCCTTCTGCTGCTGTGTGCCGGTTTTGCCGTGTCTTTCCGGGCGGGTCCAACCGATCCGGACCCGGGTTCAAGAAAGGACTAAAAAAGGTCGGCTTGTGGAATCATTTCAGGGCCTAAAAATTACCGAAAGGACTTAATTCAATGAGCAAAATCGTCATCGATGGTATGGAGTATGTGGAAGCCCCGGAAATACTGACGTCTTTGGAAATCGAAAGCCGCATGGCGGATAATATGGAACGCTTCGGCCTGAGTTCCGGTTTTATCGAAGCAATGTCCGGCATCCGGGAACGAAGGATATGGGAGCCGGGAAAGCTGGTGTGGGACGCGGCCATCCTATCGGCGGAAAAGCTTCTGCAGCGGCTGGATATCGACCGCAGTGAAATTGGCTGCTTGATAAACCCTTCGGTTTCACGGGACTATATTGAACCCACGATTACCATAATGGTCCACAATGCATTGGGGCTGAGTGAAAGATGTGTCAACCTGGATATCAACAATGCCTGTATGGGGTTTACCTCGGCGGTGGATATTATCAGCAATATGCTGAAATTGAAACAGATCAAATACGGACTGATCGTGAACGGAGAATCCTCGAGGGGTGTTATCGATATCACGGCAAAAAGGTTGTCCAACCCGGAGATTGGCCTGGAAGATTTTATTCCGGAGTTTGCCTCCCTGACCCTGGGGTCCGGAAGCGTGTCCATGTTGTTGTGCCGGGAGGAAGATGCCAGGTTTGACAACCATGTTATCGAAGAATCCATGGTCGCCGTTGATTCCCGGTACGGCATGCTCTGTTATGGCGATCATTCCCAGATGCGATGCGAGGCGCACACCATGCTGAAAAAGGGGTTGCAGCTGGTGAAAAGGACGTGGGACATCTGCATGGATGAATTTGAGGTGTGGGACGATAAAATTGACCGCTTCATTCCGCACCAGGTCAGCATGCCACACAAGCGGGCTTTTGTGGAAACCACCGGCGTACCCATGGAAAAACTGGAGCTCATCTTTCCCGAATACGGCAACACCGGCCCCATTGCCTGGCCCATGGGGCTTGCCATTGCGGAGCAAAAGAAGAATATCGGCCCGGGAAGCAATGTTGCGGTTTTTTCAATGGGCTCCGGTTTTAATTCCAGCTGTATGCGGATCACCTGGTAGCCGTTTGGGGGACGCCCATGAAATTATGCGTTTCTCTGTATAGAACCGAGATAGAGCGAGATAGAAGCGAACATCGGCTGTCGATGCCGGGGCGGTTTTTATGTATGCCGGGGGGCTGAGGATACGACGGATAGGGTGGGTTTTATCACAGAGGGCACAGGGGAGACACAGAGATTCACAGAGAAGGGCGAAAAGCTAAAAAAAACGGGGAAGAGGGACGCCCCTAAAAACGGGTTATGCGCCTTTGGGAAAGTATTTGACCTCCGGCAGATCTTTGAAATCCTGCTCCTGTGTCCATACGATACAATTATATCTCTGTGCAGTGGATAAAATTATGCTGTCCGCCATTGGAAGGGTATATTGAAGGCTTATTTTGGATGCATTCATTGCAATGCTGGTGGTAAGGTCCACAACCTTGCCTTTCTGCATTGCTGATACCGCCAGAAGGCCTTTGTTTTCTGTAGATTCACGCCGTATCACCTTGAAAACTTCATAAATTGATATGGTTGGCACAATCAGCTGTGAAAAATCTTCAAGAGGCTCTGAAAACAAATCTGCATTGGGCCCTCCTGAAAAATATTCAAGCCATCCTGAGGAATCCACAATATTCATAATCGGTCATCTTCGCGGGTGAAATCCGTATTTATTCCCTTAGCAAATCCTTTTAAATCGACAATATTTTTATCCGGTATCAACTCAATTCGGCCGTCATATTCAATAACCTTCATTTTTTGACCGGGACGAAGTTTAAGAGACGCTCTGATATGCTTGGGAATAACCACTTGGTATTTTGGGGAAACGGTCACCGTATCCATCTTTTTTCTCCTATCGATAGGTTTTAGGTATTACAATATCATCATCGATAAATTTATGCAAGTCTGCTCCTTCAGGAAAAAGAGTGGGAGCAAAAGAAACGGCCGAAAAAATGGAAAAAAAAGACGCCCGGGAAATTATGCGTTTCTCTGGCAACAACCACGTGCTGTGGGTGCCGGGACAGTTTTTATGCATGCGGAGGGCTGAGGATGCGGATAGGGTTCGTTTCACCAGATAGGGCACAGAGGGGAGAGGAGACACAGAGATTTACAGAAAAAATCCGGCTTACCTCCCGAAGAAGGCCGCTGTGCCGATGAAGCATCCGCTGCTGTCCCCACCGTTGTCGTTATCATCTGTGCCGTCGGCATCATCCGTGAAGGAGAGGTAGAAGCGCCCGTAGGCGGGCTCCTCCGAATCCACGGTGGCGGCGTAGGTGTCGTTCTGAGCGGTTATTGCAGTTTCGGTATTTTCTTTCCGGTCTTCCAGTATGAGAACGGTATTTTGCGGCAGCCCGGTTTTTTCAAAGCGGAAAATGATTGTTCCGCTTTTTCTTGTTTTTACCCCCACCGCGAGGACAGCGCCGTCCATGGCCGACGGGGGAAGGACTTGCAGGCCGTAGTCCTCGCCGTCGTCGCCGGCGGCCAACTGGGTGTACACCGCCACCTCAGGGTTGCCGCTGAGTACGCCGGCGTCGTAGCCGGGATCCATCTCCAGGCTCATACCTTCATAAAAGGCGATGCCGGTGGAGGCGGTGTCAGCGCCGTTGTTTGCGGTGGCAGAGATCACAACCCCCGGCCACTGCACTTTGGAAGATGCAGCCAGGGGGGCTGACCGCTGCGCGCCCATTACAGGGGATTT
>JAWOAV010000234.1:0-3230 GCA_046498365.1 Desulfosalsimonadaceae bacterium | reverse complement strand
AATTCAACCTGCGGGTAATTGAGCTGCAGGAACCTGACATAGCGCAGGGTAGCGCTGTCCCTGCCCTTGGGGCTGCCGCTGATCACCGCTATTTTCACTTTAAAAACCTCCCCCGGGTGCTATGTGGGTTCGCGGGATGCGACCCCGATCATTTTGGAGGGCCTGAAGCGGCTGGAGTACCGCGGCTATGACTCGGCCGGTCTGGCCGTAATCCAGGCTGACGGCGATATTGGGGTGCGGCGGGAGGTAGGCAAGATCAAGGGGCTCCTCGAGATGGTTGGGCAGCCTTGTCAAAGGCGGCATGCACGGTGCTTGGGACCACGATCTCCGGTTTTCGGATCTTTTTTTCCTTGCGGGCCTGGTCCCGGTAGGTTTTCATAGCGAGCAGGATGCTCTCCGTGCCGCCGGAGGAGACCACCCCGCAGATTTCGTCCCTGGTTCGACCGGCCCCCAGCATGTCGGCGGTCATGGAAACCACTTCGGCTTCGTACTTGGAGGCGCTGGGCCATATATCCGCATGAAGCGGGTTGCTCTGGGAATGAAGGGCATACACCCGGTTTAAAAAACTGATATGATCCTTGTCGCCGTGGTATACCGCGCCGGAGACAAACCCCTTTTCCCACGTTTTGGATTCCTTTTTCTGGATATCTTCCATCATCTCAAGAACGGCGCCTTGATCCATACCCCTTTCCGGCATCCGTTCGAACTCCGGGACTTTACCCGCATAAGGCTTTATAGAATCGCGAATGCTGCCCATCATTTCATTCATTTCTTTTTCAATGGCCCTGCGGACAACAGGAATATCCTTGATGGCGTCGAACACCCGCGCAGAGAGCCCTTCGGGCAGTCGATACACAATCTTTTCCATCCACTTTTGAATATCCACGCGTCCTCCTTCTTCGGTCTTTATCTGTACGGGCAGGCGTGCCCCGCCCTCCCGCAATTTATCTTGAAAAAACCTTATCCCTGGCTTCAGCGACTTTCCTGAGCACCTGGAGTACCCGATATGCACGAGGCGCGGTTCAAGCGCGCGCATGTCTTTCGCGTGCGCCTGTAGGACAATGTAAACTCCCGGAACAGGGTATCATAAACGTTTCGATGGGCAGGCTCAGGCGTATATGTCCTTTCAATTTCAACGGTGTCGCCGATTTTTGAAAAAGGGATATACCCCATTGCCGCCGCCCCAAGCAATCCCGCCCCGCGAACGTTGGCCAGCAGGGGATCTTTGACCTTTTCAATGGTCCGGTCCAGTGCATCCGCATGGATGCGGCACCACACGTCGGATGCGGCTCCGCCGCCGATCATCCGGATCGGATCGATTCTACGGCCGGCAAATTTTTCCACCGCCCCCAACAGCCAGCGGCTATTGAAGGCCACGCCCTCGAGCACCGCGCGAACGATTTCCGCACGCGTCGCTTCCAGAGACAAATTGACAAACCCTCCCCGGATCAGGGGGTCGTCAATGGGCGTTCGTTCGCCATACAGCCAGGGCAGAAACAAAAGGCCGCCGCTTCCGGGAGAAGCTCCGGCCGCAAGGAGGTCCAGACGCTGGTAAAAGTCATGGGGCGCCGGGGCGTCTGAAATAGCGTCTTGTGGGAAAAAAAGATTGTCCCGCAGAAACTTCAGGCAGGCACCGGCGGATTCCTGTTCATTTGCCACAAAATAGCGCCCGGGAATGGCGGACGGCAGAGAAGCGATGTTTTTCGAAAGAAGGGTTTTTTTAAACGGCACGTGACAGGTCAGCCACGAGGACGTTCCGATATACAAGTGCGCGGCAAAGTCGGCCACTGCGCCGGAGCCCACGGCCGCCGCCTGCACGTCCGGCATCCCGGATATCACCTTGACCGAGGGGGAAAGCCCGAGATCGTCGGCGACCTCCTTTTTTATAGGGCCCAATAGGGACGCTGCCTGCACGAGATCCGGGAATTTGCTCCGTTCAATGGTGGAAAGCTTCACCAGCCGGTCATCATAGCAGATACGCTCGATGTTTCGGTTGTCGGTTACCCAGTGAAGGGTTATGGAATCGCCGGAGGCGGCAAAAATGCCCGTAAAGCGGAGGTTGAGGTAATCCTTGGGCTCAAGGAACTTGTAGGTGCGCTGGTATACGTCCGGAAGCCGGTTTTTGATATAGAGGATGTGCGCAATGGAGTCCTTGCCGGAACGGGACGGCGCGCCGCCGGTAAGCCGTATCCACCGGAGGAGCTTGCGCGGATCATACCCCTGGATTTTCAAGGGACCGCCGGTAATGGCGTCGATATAGGGGCTTCCCCGGGAATCAAGCCATACCAGGGCATTCATAAGGTGGCGGCCGTTTTCGTCCACGGCCACGGTGCCGGACCACTGGGAAGAACAGCAAACAGCAGCGATCTCTTCGGGAGGGACGAGCCTCTTTGCCAGGAGAACCCGGAATGTTTCAAGGATGCTCTGCCACCACTGCTCCGGGTCCTGCTCGGCCCCCCCGCCGTCAAGGAGAAACAGATCGTTTTCGACAAACGCATCGGCAATGATTTCCCCCCGGGTGGACACCAGGGCGCTTTTGGGGCCGGAGGTGCCCAGGTCAACGGCAAGGATATATTTTTCCGTTTTCTTTGACATTCGACCCTTTCATAGGCGCAGCAAATAATACGGCAATGTCAAGCCCGGCCGGACGGGGCGGAAAGACCATACTGCGCTTCGACCCGCGGTTTCACCCACGACTCGTTAAACCAGAGCGCCATCAGGATAAGGGTGCCGCCGGCAACGAGTCGGAGCAGGTTCACGTCCCGGTTCCAGATCAAGAGGTTCACCAGCAACCCGGCAGGCACCAGTGCATTGTTCATAATGGCCAGCGCTCCCTGGTCCACTATGGTAGCCCCCTTATTCCAGAGGAAATACCCGATACCCGATGCGGCGATTCCCAGCCACAGCAGAACGCTCCATTGGACAGGAGTTGTGGGCAGCCGGTTTACATCGCCCCATACAAGCAGACCCGCCAGGGAAACCACCAAAGCCCCCAGGTAAAAATATCCGAATACGGCATGCTGCGGCAGCAGCTCTCTTTTATCTGCCCCTTCCTTCTCCATCAGATATTTATATGCCACCTGCCCGATCGCAAAACAGCCGTTGGCCCCTTGCACCAAAAGAAAGCCCACGACGAAATCATGGCTTACCTGGTTGTAACGGATAACCACGGCTCCGGCTACCGCGATAGCGGCGGTTACCAGGTACCAGAGCGTAAAACGACGCTTCAG
>JAWOAV010000228.1:0-5437 GCA_046498365.1 Desulfosalsimonadaceae bacterium | reverse complement strand
GCCGTGGGCAACGGATTGCTGGGACGCGTCATCGACCCGCTTGGCCGACCACTTGACGGCCGCGGGCCAGTGGCCACAAGCCAGCGCCTGCCCATCGAACGCCCCGCCGCGGCCATCATGGACCGGGCGCCCGTCACGGTGCCGCTCCAGACCGGAATTAAAGTCATCGATGCGCTCATTCCCATCGGGCGCGGTCAGCGAGAGCTGATCCTCGGCGACCGGCAAACGGGCAAAACCGCCATCGCAGTCGACACCATCCTGAATCAACGCGGCAAGGATGTCCTGTGTGTCTATTGCGCGATCGGCCAGCGGGGGGCCGCCATCGCCAAAGCCGTGGCCACCTTCCAGCAAAAGGACGCGATGGCGCACACCGTCGTGGTCGTCACCGAGGGCAACGACCCGCCGGGCCTGGCCTACATCGCCCCTTACGCCGCCACCAGCATTGCGGAGTCTTTCATGGAAGCGGGCCGCGATGTGCTGATCGTTTACGACGACCTTACCCATCATGCCCGCGCCTATCGCGAGCTTTCTCTGTTACTGCGCCGTCCGCCCGGCCGCGAAGCATTCCCCGGCGACATCTTTTACATCCACTCGCGGCTGCTTGAGCGTGCCACGCACTTGCGCAAGGAACTGGGCGGCGGCTCGCTCACCGCCCTGCCCATCATCGAAACCGAAGCGCAGAACATTTCCGCCTACATTCCGACCAATCTGATTTCCATCACCGACGGGCAGATCTACCTCTCGCCGTCGCTGTTCGAACTGGGCGTGCTGCCCGCGGTCGATGTCGGCAAATCCGTCTCACGCGTCGGCGGCAAGGCGCAACGGGCGGCCTACCGTGCGGTGGCCGGCGACCTCAAGCTCGCCTACGCGCAGTTTGAGGAACTCGAGACCTTTGCCCGGTTCGGCGCCCGGCTGGATGAAGATAACCGCAAGGTCATCGCGCATGGGCGGCGCATTCGGGCGTGCCTCAAACAGCCGGAATTCGCCCCGGTGTCCATGCCCGCACAAATCTCCGTGCTGCTGGCGTTGACCGCAGACCTATTCGACGACGTGCCGCTTGATCGGATGACCGATGCAGAGCAGGCCGTGCGCAAAGCGGCGGCGGAGATCCCGGCGCAGGTGAGCGAGCGATTGGATATCGCCGACACGTTGAGCGATGCGGATCGCGAAACGATCATTAAAATCGCCCGCCAAGCGCTCGAAGCGTTTTCATCCGAAGAGGAATCGAAATCCGAGCCTGAGCCCGAACAAGAATCCCAAAAACAACCCAAACCGGAAACCAAGCCACAAACAAAGCCCGATAAGCCCAAGGGGTCACCCGGGGAGCCGTCATGAGCGACACCACGGCGAGCCTGCGCCGAAAAATCGACAGTGCCGGAAATCTGCAATCGGTCGTCCGCACGATGAAGGCCCTGGCCGGTTCCAGTATCGGCCAATACGAGCAATCGGTACGCGCGTTGGGTGATTACTATCATACTGTGGAGCTGGGGTTGGGCGTCTGTTTCCGGGGCGCCGCTTCAGCGGAATTGATGACCGGAGAGACAAGACGAACGAATAAGGGTGTGATCGGCGCGGTCGTTTTCGGTTCAGACCAGGGGCTGGTGGGCCAGTTTAATGACGTGGTGGCCGATTATGCGGTCAAGGCGCTGGCGGCTCTGACGGACAAAGCCAACGTCTGGGCCGTCGGAGAGCGCGTTCAGGCGCGCCTGGCGGACGCGGGCCTGCCGCTTTTGGGGCTCTTTACCGTGCCGAACTCCGTCAAGGCCATCACCCCGCTCGTCGGGCAGATTCTCGTGGAGAGCGAGACGCTCCGCAACCGGGGTGAAGTCACCGAACTTTACCTCTTCTACAACCGCCCCGTGTCCGGGGCGGTTTACACGCCCGTCAGTCAGCGGCTGCTGCCGTTGGACGAAACATGGCGACGCGAGCTCGCCGAGCTTCCCTGGCCAATGAAGAATTTGCCTGAGATCATGGGCAGCAAAACCGAGACACTGTGGGCGCTCGTCCGCGAATATCTTTTCGTCTCGCTCTTCCGGGCGTGCGCCGAATCCCTCGCCAGTGAGAATGCAAGCCGCCTGGCTGCGATGCAACGCGCCGACAAAAACATCGATGAACTGCTGGAGGGCCTCAACAGGACATTCCACCGACTGCGCCAGAGCGGCATCGACGAGGAACTGTTCGAGGTCATCTCGGGCTTTGAAGCATTGAGGGATGCGGAGAATTGATGTGCATGGGTATCCCTTTGACGCCGGATTTACCAGGAACCATTAGATTAGAAAGAATGGAGGGCTATAAGATGGCATTAGGAAGCATAAATAAAAACAAGTTTGCTTTTGAAACCAGCTATATAGCGAAGAGCCCTTGCAGTGATTGCGCCTCGGAGAGCAATCTGCCTGGTTGTTCAAATAATTGCCAGACATTATCTCAAGTACGAGCACTTTTAGCCGGTATTATATCGCGCCCCAGTAAGTTTTCGGAATACGAAGAATACTCCCTGATATTGTGAAGGCCATGGGGGACTTGGCAAAATATCTTTCCTGATTTCCGTCAAACCTGCAATAGCGAAGAAGCAAATGAACACATTGCCCAGAAATTATTGAAAAAATACTCAAGCCGCCGCAGAGAGGAATATTTATGAAAACCATAGTGACCATGGCCTTGAATCCAGCGATCGACAAAAGCTCAAGCGTTGCGCACGTCGTGGCCGAACGAAAACTGTACTGCAACCCCCCTCGTTTTGAGCCGGGAGGGGGCGGGGTGAATGTCTCCCGGGCCATTAAGAAACTGGGGGGCGAATCCCTGCTCCTTTATCCCGTGGGCGACCTGACGGGAAAGATGCTTCAAGGACTCCTGGACCGGGAAGGACTGAACCATCGGCCCTTTCCCATTAAGGGATTGATCCGGGAGAGTCTGGTTATGCTGGAGGAATCCACCGGCCGGCAGTATCGTTTTGGAATGCCGGGACCCGAGTTTCAAGAACACGAATGGGAACAATTCCTGACTGCCTTGTCGAACGTGGACCCGGCACCTGATTATCTGGTGGCCAGCGGAAGTCTTCCGCCGGGCGTACCCACAGGCTTTTATGCACGGGTGGCGGGCGTCGGGAAGGAAAGGGGCGCAAAAGTGATCATCGACGTTTCGGGGGAAGCCATGAAAAAGGCACTCAGGGAAGGCGTGTATCTGATCAAACCCAATGTCCGTGAATTCAGGGAACTTGTTGGAAAGGATATCAAAGAGGAAGCGCAGATCAAGGCTGAGGCCCAAAAGATGGTCAAGAGCGGCCGGTGCGAGGTGCTGGTGATCTCCCTTGGCGCGGCAGGGGCCCTGGCGGTTTCGGAGGCGTTTGCCGAACACATCCTTCCTCCCACCGTGCCCATTGTCAGCAAGGTCGGGGCCGGGGACAGCATGGTGGCCGGCATCGTCCTGAGCCTGGCCCGGGGAAACCCTCTCAGGGAATCCGTCCTTTTCGGCGTGGCGGCCGGCTCCGCAGCCGTCATGACGCCGGGAACGGAGCTATGTCGGAGGGAGGATGCCGAGAGGTTATATGAGAGCATTATTACAGGGACTTGAAGAACAAGCAGCAATGAACAGCGAGGGGAGAAGACCATGAAATTACCGGCCATCTCAACGAAGGGCATGCCGCCGTCCATGAGTTCTGGTACGAGATGCACAAAGGCATCCATGAGATGCTGCGAGAGTTCCCTGTTTTTACGAAACACGGTTGGTTTGGTTCATGATAACATGGTTTTTTCAGGATGATGCAACTTTGGGGGGAGGTCTTTCGTTATTTTGACATTTCTCTAATCAACGCAGTTAGCGGGCCTCAGACGGGATCTTCAAACAGGCTCTAAATCTAAAGGAGGAGAGCACATGAGCAGACAAGAAGTCATTCGGGTGGGAATCAACGGGTTTGGTCGAATCGGAAGGACGGTTTTCAGGCAATTACTTGAGAGAGAAAATTTTCAGGTGGTCGGAATCAATGATCTGGCCAGCCTTGCAGACCTTGCCTATCTTCTGAACTATGATTCGGTCCATGGCTGGTATTCCAGGAAGGTTGCCGCGCAGGAAAGCGCCATCCAGGTGGATCAGCAAACGATCCCCTTTTTTTCTAACCCGGACCCGAAAAAGATACCCTGGAAGGACACGGGGGCGGATATCATCATTGAATGCAGCGGAGCCCTTCGCAGCCGTGCAAAGGCTGCGGGCCATCTGGAGGCGGGGGCAAAACGCGTGATCATCTCCGCTCCCTCCGACGATGCCGATGCAATGATCGTCCTGGGCGTCAACGAGGAGATATACAAACCGGAATCCCACAAGATTGTCTCCATGGCCTCCTGCACAACGAACTGTCTGGCGCCGGTTGCCAAGGTCCTTCATCAATCCTTCGGCGTGGCGTTCATCATGTTCACCACCATCCACGCATACACATCAAGCCAGTCGCTGATGGATATGCCAACGCGCCATCGCCGCCGCGGCCGGGCGGCCGCCCTGTCGATCATCCCCACCACCACGGGCGCGGCCCAAGCCGCCGAAAAAGTTCTGCCGCAGTTGAAGGGCAAGATGACCGGCATGGCCATGCGGGTTCCCGTCCCCGATGGTTCGATTACCGACATGATGGTTTCCCTGGAAAAAGACGTGACGTCGGAACAGGTCAACGCCGCCTTGCGGGAGGCGTCGGAGAAACCGCCCCTGCAAGGGATCCTGCGGGTGACGGACGAGGCGCTGGTTTCCCAGGATATCATCGGCGACCCCCACTCATCCATCGTCGATGCACAAAGCACCATGGTTCTGAACAATAGAATCGTTAAAATTCTTTCCTGGTACGACAACGAATGGGGTTACTCCGCCCGCCTCGTTGATTTTGCCGGGTTCATGGCCGGAAAGGGGTTGACCATGGAGAAGGCCTGATCTGCCGGTTATGGTTGTTTGAAAATATGGTTTCACTACTCAGGGTACGGATACATCCCATTTAATCGAATACGGAGGCGGCCATGAAATTACCGGCCCATAAGACCAAGATCGTTTGCACCATAGGCCCGGCATCCAACTCGGAGGCTGTCCTGGAGCGCTTGATGCTGCAGGGGATGAATGTGGCCCGGCTCAATTTCGCCCATGGATCCCTGCAGGGGCATAAGGAGGATATCCGTCGCATTCGCGCTGTGTCGGCAAGGATTGAGCGTCATTGCATGATTATGGCGGATCTTCCCGGTCCCAAGATACGAATAGGGAAACTTTCGGATGAGCCGCTCCTGCTGGAAAAAGGGAATGAGGTCATATTGACCGTCAAAGACCTTGTGGGCACAGCCAATCAGATACCTGTTGACTACAAGAGATTGCCTGAGAGCGTGAATCCCGGCAGCCTGATTTTCCTTAATGACGGATTCATACAGCTTCAGGTGGAGAAGGTGTCCGGGGAGGAGGTCTTTTGTCGAACGGT
>JAWOAV010000155.1:0-7614 GCA_046498365.1 Desulfosalsimonadaceae bacterium | reverse complement strand
CGCAACGGCGATGACCCACCTGGCAGGCCGTGCGCTGACTTTTGAATAAATCAGCTCGGAAACAACGTGAACGTCCGAGTTGTATTCGGCAATCCAGTCCTTGCCGGTGAGCCCGGCATCCAGGGTGCCGTTTTGAACGTATATGCCCATTTCCTGCGCCCGGCACAAGGTGCAATGGATCGATTCGTCGTTGATTTCCGGAAAATAGCTCCGGCCGTTGACGTTGATTTTCCATCCGGAGCGCTTGAACAGCTCGATCGTGGCTTTTTGCAGGCTCCCTTTGGGAATGCCCAGTTTCAGTACGTCATTCATTTCTTGTATACCTCTTCCGGATTAAAAAGCTTTTCTTCGACAATGGTTTCCGACCCGCCTTCCACCTTGGTATAAAAACAGGATCTGTACCCCTTGTGACAGGCTGCCCCGCCGATCTGGTCGACTTTCAGCAGTATGGTATCCCGGTCGCAGTCGATCCGGATTTCCCTGACCTGCTGGGTATGTCCGGAGGTTTCCCCCTTGATCCACAGCTTGTCCCGCGACCTGCTGTAATATGTGGCCTTTCCGGTATTCAAGGTGTTTTCCCAGGCAGCCTGGTTCATGTATGCAAGCATGAGCACATCGCCGGTTTTATGGTCTGCAACGATTGCCGGGAGCAGGCCGCCCGTTTTTTCAAAGTCGAGTTTGACCATTGTATATTCCTGCCCGTTGTCTTTGTTTATTTTTTTGCCCTTGCACATTATGCAAAGATGAAACATACTTGAATTGTAACCGCCAGATGTCGGACCCGGTATTTTTGTTTAATCCAATAAGAATAAAAAACGACCGGGTCAAAGTCAACTTTTTTTCTTTGCTTTGCCGTGCAATAGCCTCCGATCCTGGAAAATGCTTTTTCAGAACCCGGAAACCCAGAGCGCTTGACAGCATCCGGGACGTGTAGTAGAAAAAAATTTGATTTATTTCATCCTTGTCTTACTTTTGGGAATATTGGCGGTTTCGTGAAAGACCCTTAGCGGATAAGCACGGTTGCCGTCACCCGGATCCGGGTGGAAGGCAATTTTTTATTCCAAAAAACTGTAAACCACGTAAGAAAAGGAAGGTAAAATATGGCTGAAGGCATTAAAGAAGTCAGTGATGCGACATTCGATGCAGAAGTAATACAGTCCGACACGCCCGTGCTGGTTGATTTCTGGGCACCGTGGTGCGGTCCCTGCAAGGCCATCGGACCCATTCTCGAGACGATCAGCAAGGATTTCGAGGGGCGTCTCAAGATCGTCAAATGCAATGTCGATGACAATCCCTCGACCCCCAGCAACTATGGCATCCGTGCCATCCCGACCCTGATTTTTTTCAAAAACGGGGAAAAAGTGGAGCAGATCGTCGGCATGGTGGAAAAGTCCAAGCTGGAGCAAACCATAAAAAACAACCTCTAGTGTAGTGAGCGAATGATCATATATGGGAAAAACAGACTATGACCTGGTGATTATCGGGGCCGGCCCGGCAGGCCTTGCGGCGGCCCTTTATGCCGCAAGGGCGCGACTTTCCGTTCTGGTCCTTGAAAAGGCCGCCCCCGGCGGGCAGATACTGGTAACGGACTGGATCGAGAATTACCCGGGGTTCCCGGAGGGAGTCAGCGGTCCCGACCTGATGACCCACATGCTGGCGCAGGTCAACCGCTTCGGCGTGGAGATTGAAACCGGTGAAGTGGTTTCCATGGAGCTCACGGACACGGTCAAGCGGATTGACCTCTACGACAGAACCATTACCGCCAAAACGGTTATTGTCGCAACCGGGGCTTCCCCGAGCAAGCTCGGCGTTCCCGGGGAGAACCGGTATCTGGGGCGCGGTGTTTCCACGTGTGCCACTTGCGATGCGCCCTTTTTCAGGGACAGTGTTGTCGTGGCCGTCGGCGGCGGCGATACCGCTGTCCAGGAATCCATTTTTCTGACCCGGTTTGTCGAAAAAGTATACCTGGTTCACCGGCGCGACCAGTTGCGGGCCGTGAAAGTCCTCCAGGAAAGGGCAAAGGAGAATGACAAGCTGGAAATCATTTGGGATTCGATCGTTACCGAAATCAAGGGCGGAACGGAAGGGGTCGACGCGGTAACCGTGAAGAATGTGAAGACCGGAGAAGCATCGGACATCCCAGCGGAAGGGTGTTTCATATGGGTCGGAACGGTGCCGAATACCGGATTTGCCGTGGGGCACATGGAAATGGACGAACAGGGATTCATCATAACCGATGGGAACAGACGGACCAATGTCCCCGGCGTTTATGCGGCGGGGGATGTTCGAAACACGCCGCTCAGGCAGGTGGTGACAGCGGTGGCCGACGGCGCCATTGCCGCGAATGATGCCATGCACTTTATTGAAAGCATGTAGTAATATAAAATGATGAAAAAATTATTGTTTGCAATATGTTGTGCGGCGCTGGTGTTCGGATTGGCCGGCTGCGCAAAAAAGCTGGATGAAAAAACCGCCCCGCAGCTTGCGGAGGAGGGGAGCCGGTATTTTGAGGCGGAAAATTACGCCAAGGCCATTGAAGCCTATAAGCGCCTTAAAGATTGGTACCCCTACAGCCCGCATGCCAGAGAAGCACAACTGCGGCTGGCCGACAGCCGCTATCACCTCGGGGAATACGAAGAAGCAATTTTCGACTATGAGCAGTATGAACGGTTATATCCCAATGACCCGGAAATACCGTATGTGATCTACCAGATCGGTCTGTGCCATTATGAACGGATACGCCCCGTTGACAGGACGCAGGCGCCCGCAAAAAACGCCCTTGAAACCTTTGAACGCCTCCGTGCGCGGTTTCCCGAGAGCCAATATGCCCAAAAAGCTGGGCCGATGATTGACGAATGCCTGGAGAATATCGCAGGCCACGAATTCTACGTGGGACGGTTTTACTTCAAGTCCGGCCATTACAAAGCGGCCATAAACCGTTTTGAAAAGGTGATATCCCAATACCCGGATCACCTTGACGTGGTTGAAAAAGCAAGGGACTTCCGGGAAATGGCGGAAAAGAAAATGGGCGAACAGGAGGAAGGGCCGCCACAATTACCGGAAGGCTTTACAGGCGACTATGACCGTCCCTTTGGCGATGATTCGTTGATCTCCCCGGAGCCTGCCCCCGACCCTGTATCCAGACCGGATCGGTATTAGCACCGGTCTCAAAATTGACGGCTTCGTAAAAAGCCCAATATCTTTGTTGGCGTCTTATTTCAAATCCTCGAAATACGCGAGTATGTCTGCGGTTTGAAACAAGACGCCGCCGCGATCTTGAACCGAAATCCGAATTTTGATATAGGTTATAGTTGCCCTGCCGAGTGCGAAGGCGGTAAAAAATACCCTTTACAACGGTAAAAAAATAGGGCATATATAAGCGTTTATTTCGGGTAAGGGCAGGTCCTGCCAGCGGGTCTTGTCCTTCATTTATTGTAAAGAATCGAAAAAAGCAATGGTGGCTTGGAAAAATAAGGAGTCAGAAAATGTCCAGGATGTGTGAATTGTGCGGGAAAAAACCGATGGTTGGATGCAACGTCAGCCATGCCCACAACGTCAATAAGCGGCGGTTCAATCCCAATCTCCAGCATGTGCGCGCACTGCACAACGGCAAAGTGAAAAGAATCAGCGTTTGCACGAGTTGTATACGGTCCGGCCGGGTGGTCAAGGCACCCCGGCTGATGAAAGCTACACCCGCTTGACATCGGAAATTACCGGGACGTTTTTCAGGCTCGCGATCACCTTTTCCAGGTGCTCGATATTGTTGACAATGATTGTAAAGTGAACCAGGACGATATTGTTGTCGCGGTGTTCAAGATGAACGTCGCTGATATTGGCATTGGCTTTGCTTATGGCCGTGGAGATATCGGCGAGAAGGCCGACCTGGTCATAACCGGAAACCGCCAGCGATGCGGGAAACATTTCGCTTTCACCGGTTTTCCATTCGACGTCGATACGCCGTTCCGGATCCATTTTCAGCGCGTTGATGCAACTGCTTCGATGCACGGTTACGCCCTGGCCATGCGTGATATAGCCGGTTATTGAATCGCCGGGAACCGGGTGGCAGCAGTTGCCGAACCGTATCAGGATATCCTCCATCCCCTGGACCATGACCCCCCCCTCCTTTTCACGGCGTTTTCGACCCGCCTGCCGGGACATGACCTTTTCAATCAGGTTGAGGTCCTTTTTTTCCTTTATTTCCGGGTCAAATTTCCGGACAATCTGCAGGGGCGTTATTTTGCCGATGCCCACGTTTGCAATCAGGTCTTCGACCTCCTTGAAGCCGAATTCTTCCGCAATTTTCGCCATCTCAGGGGTTTTTAGCAGGGCGTTGAAGTTGAGCTTGTGCTTTCTGAACCCCTTTTCGCACATTTCCTTCCCCAGCGACAGGCTGCGCTCTCTTTCCAGTTTGCGCGTATGCTGGCGGATGCTGGATTTGGCCTTGACCGTCTTGACGAAATTGATCCAATCCTTGCTGGGCTGGCTCCCCCTGCTGGTGATGATCTCAACGATATCGCCGCTTTTGAGTGGGTACGAGAGGGGGACGAGCCGCCCGTTGACGCGCGCGCCGGTGCACTCTTTGCCGACTTCCGTGTGTATCAGAAAGGCGAAATCCACGGGGGTCGCCCCTTTGGGCAGGGACTTGACGTCGCCCGTAGGGGTGAAAACGAACACTTCGTCCGGATAGAGGTCGATGCGCACGTTCTCAAGGAACTCTTCGGGATCCCGGAAGCTTTTCTGGTTTTCAACCAGGTTCTGAATCCATGCGAAGGTTTTGTCGGCGTTGACATTCTGGGACTTTCCCTCCTTGTAGCTCCAGTGAGCGGCAATTCCGTAGTTGGCTACGTAATCCATCTCCCTGGTGCGGATCTGCATTTCCATGCGCTCGCCATAGGGGCCGATCACCGTGGTGTGCAGGGACTGGTACATGTTGGGCTTGGGAACCGCGATGTAGTCCTTGAATTTTTTGGGGATCGGTTTCCACTGGCTGTGTATGGTGCCCAGGGTAGCATAGCACTCAGAAACGCTCTCCACGATGATCCGGAAAGCGATAATGTCGTAGACTTCCTCGAATTCAAGCCCCTGGGATTTCATTTTCTGGTGGATGCTGTAATAATGCTTATACCGCCCACTTACCTCGCCGGAGATCCCGGAACGGTTGATTTTTTCCTCTAAAAGCTCGCGCACGGTGGTGACATACTTTTCCCGCTCCCCCTGTTCCTTTTTTACCAGGTCTTCAATCTTTTGGTAGGCCTCCGGATTTGCATAGTAAAAGGCGTTTTCCTCCAGTTCCCGCTTGATCCAGTAGATCCCCAGCCTGGCGGCAATCGCGGCGTAAATATCCAGGGTTTCCTGGGCGATTCGTTTTCTTTTCTCCGAGGACTGGTGATAATGGAGCGTCTGGATGTTGTGGAGGCGGTCTGCGAGCTTGACCAGGATGACCCGTATGTCATCGGCCATGGCCAGAATCATTTTACGGGTGTTTTCGGCCTGGCGATGCTGGTCGCTGGAAAACGGCAGCGCGCTGATTTTTGTGACGCCCGAGACGATATGGGTCACTTCCTTGCCGAAAATACTGCTGATTTCCTCGATCGTGGAATGGGTGTCTTCCACAACGTCGTGGAGGAGGCCCGCAGAAATGCTTACGGGGTCGAGCTTCATTTCGGCCAGGATATTGGCGACTTCCAAGGGGTGGGCAAGGTAGGGTTCTCCGGAAAGCCTGAGCTGGCCGGCATGAACCCGTGCTGAAAATATGTATGCCCGGTCTATGATGTCAACATCGGCATCCGGATAATACTCGTACAGCTTATCCAGTATTTCAGTGATTCGTATCATTGATGTTTTCTTACATGCATAATGGCATTCCGCGGAAAATCGTCAGTAGGCTTTGGCAAACACAACCCTTTTGGGCGAGGTCTTGGCGCACTCGATGCACGTTCCGGTTTCTTCCTCGCCATCAAAGGGTATGCAGCGTATCGTGACATTGAGCCGGTTTTTTATCGCCTCTTCACAGTCCCTTCCGCCGCACCAGTGCGCCCGGACAAAGCCGCCGTGAATTTCCGGTTTTTCATTGTTTTTCGGCGTAAAAAAGGCGTCGAAGGCATCCGAAGCATCGATATAATGCGTATTTTCTTCCCGGAAGGAAAGCGCCCTTTCAAACAGTTTCTTTTGAATATCATCGAGGATATCGGTCACTTCCTCGAAAAAGCGATCTTTGGTAACGGAACGGCTTTGTCTGCGGTCCATATCCCTGCGGGCCAGGAAGACCGAGTTCGAAGCGATGTCCTTGGGTCCGATTTCAACGCGCAGGGGGATCCCTTTTTTGATCCAGTCCCAGTTTCGGGTCCCCCCGATGTTGCGCGCATCGATTTCCACCCGCAAGGGGGCCCCGTGGTAATGGATCTGCCGGAGCCTGTCGGCAAGATCCTGGGTATAGGTCATGACCGATTCGGTTTCTTTTGCCTTTTTGAGAATCGGGAGCAGGACCACGTGCGCAGTGGCCACACGGGGGGGGAGTATAATACCGTTGTCATCACCGTGGGTCATGACCAACCCGCCGATAAGCCGGGTGGATGCACCCCAGGACGTGGTCCAGCCGAACTCTTCTTTTTCCTCGGCCGACTGAAAGCGGATCCCCGACGCCCTGGCAAAATTCTGGCCGAGAAAATGGGAAGTTCCTGCCTGGAGGGCTTTTTTGTCCTGCATCATGGCTTCGATGCAGGTGGTGACCTCGGCGCCGGGGAATTTTTCGGATTCTGTCTTCTCCCCTGTAATTACCGGGATGGCGAGCAGCTCCTCCGCCATTTTCCGGTAGACCTCGAGCATCATGAACGTCCGGTCAATGGCCTCCTTTTTTGTGGCATGAACGGTATGCCCTTCCTGCCACAAAAATTCACTGGTCCGCAAAAAAATCCGGGTGCGCATTTCCCACCGAACCACGTTGGCCCACTGGTTGATCAGCATGGGCAGGTCCCGGTAGCTTCGGATCCACTTGGAAAAGGCATCACCGATAATGGTTTCGGATGTGGGGCGGACGATAAGCGGCTCATTGAGCCTGCCCGCCGGCACCAGGCGTCCATCCTCTCCTTTTTCCAGCTTGTGATGGGTAACCACGGCGCATTCCTTGGCAAACCCCTCCACATGTTCGGCTTCTTTTTCCAGAAAGCTGATGGGGATGAAAAGGGGGAAATAGGCGTTTTTAACACCGGTGGCCTTGAACATGTCGTCCAACTGCCGTTGAATGTTTTCCCACAGCCCGTAGCCCCAGGGCTTGATGACCATGCATCCCCGAACCGGCGATAGTTCGGCCATTTCAGAGGCCTTTATCACCTGCTGATACCATTCGGGGTAGTTTTCTGTTCGGGTCGGTGAAATCGCTGTCTGTTCCTGTTTTGACATTTCCGGTCCTTATTGTTGAGCTTGCTGGAGGCTTTTTACAAGTGCATCACGTTTGTTTGATATCGTTTTCAATTTCCGCAACCGCAGCGAGCAGTTCTTCCACCAGCCGGTTTTGCGGAAATTTTTTCACAACTTTTCCCTTTTTGAACAAAATCCCCGTATCCCGGCCGCCGGCAATCCCCACATCGGCTTCTCTGGCCTCCCCGGGACCGTTTA
>JAWOAV010000136.1:0-10160 GCA_046498365.1 Desulfosalsimonadaceae bacterium | reverse complement strand
GCTTTTGCCATGTATTTGTTTGAAAAAGGCGTTTTGACCCGTGAAATGGCCGGCATGGACATTGCCTGGGGCGACGGCGGCACGGTGCTTGCCTTGGTTGATTTGATGATCCGCCAGGAGGGCATCGGCCGGCTTCTGAGCCGGGGGGTCAAGCAAATGGCCGCCGAGCTGGGCGTCGATCCCGAAGAGGCCGCTCATGTCAAGGGGCTTGAAATTCCCATGCATGATGCAAGGGCCTACCAAGGGTCTGCATTGACTTACGCAGTGGGGCCCCGGGGCGCCTGTCATTTAAAGGGAAGCTTATACAGCCTGGATGCGCCCGGCACCGAAGTCGGCCTTGATGTGGGCATCACGTTTACAGACAAGAACGACCCGGCGCAAAAAGGTGCGCTTTCAGCGAAAGTGCTGTGGTTCTGCGAAGTCTACAACAGCCTGCCGTTATGCCAGTTCTCCCCCATGCCGGCTGCGATGATTGCTAAGGCCCTGTCTCTGATCACCAGCAGAACCATCCATGCCATGGACCTGCTTGCATTCGGGGAGCGCTCGTTGAATGTCAAGCGAGCGATCAACAATCTTCTGGGTGTCACCCGCGAGGATGACAAACTGCCGGCAATCGCTCGCCGCCCCCTGCAGGAAGGCGCTACTGCCGGCATAGAGCCGGACATGGGCCGGATGCTCAAAGAATTTTACGACGTTTGCCAATGGGACTGGGAGACCGGCAAACCCTCTGCAGCCCGGTTAAATGAAACAGGCCTCGGATGGGTGGCCAAAGATCTGCATGAAAAATCAATGGAGTCTTGAGTGGGAAAAAACATTCCCCGGGTCGGCGTCGGGGTGATTGTTGTCCGCGACGGCCGGATTCTGCTTGGAAAACGGATCGGGTCACATGGCGCAGGCACCTGGGCGCTGCCGGGCGGACACCTGGAGTACGGCGAAACCGTTGAAGATTGCGCTGTGCGGGAAGTCCTGGAAGAAACCGGCCTTGCCATCGATGTTCTTGGGCGCGGGCCCTATACCAGTAACGTGTTCCCGGAGGCGCAAAAGCATTATATCACGCTGTTTGTCGAGGCCCGCAGCGATGCGGGGGCGCCGCAAATTCTGGAGCCTTCCAAGTGCCTTTCGTGGCAGTGGTTTTACTGGTCCGCGCTTCCCGAGCCGAAGTTTCCGCCGCTGGCCTCCCTGGTTCAAACCGGGTTTGTGCCGACAGGCGCTCGGTGATGCCGTCTCCTGCCTCCATAAACCCATCATGTGATCCCGCCTGCTCATCGACCGGTCTGTGCATGCATCCGGAAAGAAAAGGCATTATGAGGACCGTCGGCCATAAACGACGTAAAAACGAATTTTTATGCGATCCCCTCGTTGATTACCCATAATTATTGTGCGGAACCCACCGTAACGTCACCGTCAGTCCGAATGCCGGTCCATCAGAATTTGATGAATTCGTAAAAAGTCGTTTTCAGACGGCTTTGTAAAATGTTCAAGATCAAGGCGCGTGCAATTTTTGAAGAATCGATAGTACTTCGCCGTACGTGAGATTCTTCAAAAATTGTGCGCAACGCAGATATTGGACTTTTTACGAAGCCGTCTGAATTTGACAGCATACAAATCCACCATTAGTTTTTTTATGACTATAGATTCTCCGGTCCGCCCCTGGCCGGCGGCCCTGTCCGTCAGGAAAGGCTGCGTTGCCGGCATAACAGCCGCAGTCGATGCAGCCCATTCAAAAAATCGCCATCCGAGCCGAATAAGAGCCGAATAAGAAAGATGTTTCCGATGCACAAAAATAAAATAATACGCCTGGTGTGCCTGTGGATTGTGATTTTGGCAATTGCGGGAGCTACAGGGGGCGAACTCTGGTCAACCGACGCTGCGAAGTACGCATTCCCGTCCGGGGCGGTTTTTGCGGAGACTGGGGGTGCACAGGAAAAAGGGGATCTTCAGTGGTTTAAAGACCGGATGGAGATCTCCGAGAAATATATCCAGGAGCAACAGGGCATCTGGGGCATGTCGTGGGGCCACTTTTTCACTATGGTCTTTCTGGTTTTGTTCGCCCTCGGCGCACTTGTCGTTTTTGTGCAAAGACAACGGCGAACCCGTGAAATATTGGAAATCATTCGAAAGGAGATGCAAAATGCCGATTCAGGTTGAATTTAAAACCTCCGGAAAAACAGCACAGTGGGAAGATCATTATGAAAGCCTCCTGGACATGATGGAAGCAAACGGTATCAAGATTGAAACCGAATGCGAGGCGGGCATTTGCGGAACCTGCAAAACCCGGCTGCTTTCCGGAAAAGTCGAAATGGACGTTGAAGAAGGACTCGATGAAGACGATATCGAACAAAATATGATACTGCCGTGCGTGGCTACGCCTGTAACCGATATCGTACTGGAGGCTTGATCTGCCATGTGGCAGGAAAGAAACATCAATGCCTACCTGGCTGTTTTTTTCGCTGTGCTGGTCATGGGTTTTCTGGTTCACCAGGACCCGGCTTTTGCCGGAAGCGCCCTGGGTCACTTCTTGGGCATCATCGGCGCCGTATTGATATTGATGACCCTGATTTACCCTTTCCGAAAGCGGGTTTTGAAAAAAAAGGGCAAAAAGAACCCGCTCAACAGTCATATTGCCTATGGTCTGATCGGCCCTTCGCTGGTGGTTATCCATTCGGGGCACAAGCTTGAAAGTCTCGTCGGCATATTGATATTTCTGGCGCTTGTGTTGGTGGTATTGAGCGGCATTGTGGGACGTTTTCTCTTCAAAAAAGTGAACCGGTCATTAAAGGAGCAAAAAAAAGACCACAAACTTCTAAAAGAGCGTATTGAAGGGCGGAAACAGGATTTGTTCGCCGCCTGCAGGGCCGATTATTCAAACGGGGAGGCAATAGGCGAATCAGTCGGTCGCGAACCGTCCGCATTTTCTCCTCCCCCGGACCTGATGGACGAATGCAGCCACTGGCTGGATGAAGTGCGGGCGTTTGCAGAAAAAGAATACAATATGCGGTTTTTCGATCGGCTCAAAACCATTTTTACCAAATGGATAAAGGCCCATTACGTGATTTCCGGCTTCCTGTTCGCTCTGTTGATCGTTCATGTCATAACCACGCTTTATTATGGACTTCGCTGGCTGCCATGAAGAAAATCGTCCTCAATGGAATCATTATCGCTTTGATCCTCACCGTGGCGATATGGCTGTACGCGCATGACGAAGCCGCGAAGCCCGGCGCGCTGAAGAGCGCCCATAACTTTATCGCCGATTGTGAAACCTGCCATGTCCCCTGGCGGGGTGTGGATGACGAGTCGTGCATACAATGCCATTCTTTTGGTGCACCGGAGGCGCTTGAACCGTGGCTCCGGTTTCATGAAGCGCACGAGTACTGCCTGGATTGCCACACGGAGCACATGGGATACGGCGCGGATATATCCAAAGTGGACCATACCCTTTTCAGCCCGGATCTTTCCTGCACGGACTGCCATTATGATGCGCATGACGGAAAATTCGCTGAAGACTGCCGGGCATGCCATCGTATTAATACATGGAAAATCGAAGGCTACAGGCATCCACCGGCCGATAACAGGGATTGTCATCGTTGTCACGCGGCCCCGGCGTCGCACCACGCAGAAGATTTCTGGGATGCGATAATAGAAGGCCATGAAATGATCATTAATCGTGAAGATGCCCCGGATGTCGAAGAATGCTGGCGCTGTCACACCACCCACAGATGGGGTCACCTGATAATGGGCCATGATCTCTGATGGATCTGCCAGGAACAACCGCTTCTATGTGCAACACGGTTCATCCTGGGTGGGCGGAAGCGTTTATCCAAATAGACAACAAAATAGACAACAAAAAGGGAAGAAATGAACGGTGGTGCGCTCATCGCCCAGGTGTTAAAAAACCAGGGCGTCCGATTCGTCTTTACCCTGTGCGGCGGCCATATATCGCCCATCCTGGTGGGTGCCAAAAAGCAGGGCATCCGGGTCATTGACGTCCGCCAGGAGCCCACGGCCGTGTTTGCGGCAGACGCCGTCTCCCGCATGACCGGCGTGCCCGGGGTTGCGGTGGTGACTGCCGGTCCCGGCGTCACTAATTCCGTCACTGCCGTCAAAAACGCACAGATGGCGCAATCCCCCCTGGTTCTCATCGGCGGTGCACCGGCCACAGCCACCCGGGGCAGGGGTGCGCTTCAGGATATCAAGCAGATAAAGCTTTATGAGACCCTGGTCAAGTGGTCCGCATCCCTGAAACAGGACTGCGATATCATCGCGGTCTTTGAAGAAGCCTTTGACGTGGCCCGCTCCGGCGTGCCCGGCCCGGTGTTTGTCGAATGCCCCCTGGACCTGCTCTACGACGCGGACCTGGTTCGGGCCTGGTATGAGAAACAGGCGGGCAAGGGCAGGGGCATCGGCGGAAGGATGATTCAGTGGTATCTCAGGCGTCACGTTGACAAGCTGTTTGCCTGCTCGCCAAAGGCGCTCGAGGCCGCAGAGAAGGAAAACGTCACCCCGTTTGCCGTATCATCGCAGGATGTGGCCAGGGTGGTGGAGCGGATCAAAAGGGCGAGCGCGCCAGTAATGATCGTCGGCAGCCAGGCCGCCCTGCGGCCGGACAAGATCAATGAGCTGGCCGAAGGCCTGGAAAACATGGGTGTGCCCATGTACCTGACCGGCATGGCCCGCGGCCTGCTGGGAAAAGATCATCCCTTGCAGTTTCGACACAACCGCAGTGCTGCCTTGAAAGAGGCCGACCTGGTGATCAATTTCGGCATGCCTTGCGATTTTCGGCTCAACTATGGGCAGAGCATCAACAAAAAGGCGTTTTACATTGCGGTCAACCGCAGCAAAGCGGATCTGCGAAAAAATCGGCGGCCCGATATCGGCATCCAGGCCGATCCCTGTACGTTCCTGCTGGCGCTCTCATCGAGGCTGCACCTGGTAGATGCGCACGACGCCGCGTGGCAGCAGCGCCTGGAAACGTGGGAGGAGACGCGGGAACTTGAAATCCGGGAATTTATGGACGAACAGACCGACTACGTCAACCCGCTTTACCTGTGCAGCCGCATCGATGCCGCCCTGGAAAGCGACAGCGTGTTGATCGGCGACGGCGGGGATTTCGTGGCCACCGCCGCCTACCTCGTAAAACCCCGAAAGCCGCTTTCCTGGCTGGACCCGGGGGCCTACGGCACCCTGGGGTGCGGTGCGGGGTTCGCCATTGCCGCCAAGCTGGTGCGGCCCGGTGCCCAGGTATGGCTGCTGTGGGGGGACGGCGCAGCCGGATACGGCATGATGGAAATTGACACGTTTGTCCGCCACGATCTGCCCATCATCGCCGTTGTGGGAAACGACGCCGGCTGGACCCAGATCGCCCGCGACCAAGTGGACATCCTCGGCGACGACGTGGCCGTCACCCTCCGGTACAACAACTATGAGCGGATCGCAGAGGCTTTGGATGCAAAGGGGTATAAACTGGACGATCCCGGCCGGGTCAATGACGTGCTGAAACAAGCAGCCGACGCCGCCCGCGAGGGGCGCCCCGTGCTGGTAAACGCCCTCATGGGCAAAACCGATTTTCGAAAAGGGTCCATATCCGTTTAATTTCCCCCGTAAAAAATTTCAACTCTTTACAGGAGTGCAACATGATCAAAACCCGTATCACCGATTTTTTCGGCATCGAAAAACCGATTATCCAGGGCGGCCTCATGTGGATCGCCACCGCAGCGCTCACGTCCGCCGTGGCCAACGCCGGCGGCATGGGCTTCATGACCGCGCTCACGTTTCCGGATCCCGAAGATCTGCGCGCTGAAATCCGCAAATGCCGGGAAATGACCGACAAGCCCTTCGGCATCAACCTCACGTTTCTGCCGACCCTCACCCCGCCGGACTATCCCGGCTACATCAAGGTGTGCATTGAAGAGAAAATCAAATTCATCGAAACCGCCGGCCGCAACCCGGAACCTTACATGGAGCAGATCAAGTCCGCGGGCATCAAAGTGCTGCATAAATGCACGTCGGTTCGTCATTCGCAGAAGGCCCAGCAAATTGGCTGCGACGCGGTTGGCATCGATGGATTCGAGGCCGCCGGCCATCCCGGTGAGGACGATTGCACCTCCCTGATCCTCGTGCCCCGCACCCGCAATGCCATTGATCTCCCCCTGTTGGCCTCCGGCGGGTTTGCAGACGGCCGCGGGCTGGCCGCCGCTCTCATGCTGGGGGCCGACGGCATAAACATGGGCACCCGGTTTGTGGCCACAAAGGAAGCGCCCGTGCATGAAAATGTCAAAAAAGCCATCGTCGAGCGGGGAGAAATTGACACCCGGCTCATTATGCGCACCCTGCACAACACCGAGCGGGTGTTTGCCAACACCGCCGCCGAAAAAGTGCTTGAAATCGAAGCGGCGGAAGGGGAGACCAGAATAGAGGATATCGTTCCCTACGTAGCCGGCAGGGTGGGCAAGGAAATGATAAAAGATGGCAACATGGAATCCGGCACACTGGCCGCCGGCCAATGCATGGGGCTCATCAGGGACGTCCCCACCGTGCAGGAGCTGCTCGATCGCATTATGGCCGAGGCCGAAGCCGCTATCGAGGAAAAGTATTCCTGGATCAAAAAATCATCATGATTGCACTGGAACAGGCGCGGCATGCAGGTCATTGAAGCCCGGCAAATCGTAAAACGCTTCGGCAAGTTCACCGCAGTCAACGGTGTGAGCTTTCAAGTGGAAAGCGGCGAATTCTTCGGCCTTCTCGGCCCCAACGGTGCGGGCAAAACGTCCGCCATTCGGATGGTTTACGGATTTTCGCCCATAACAAGCGGAGATATGGCGGTTTTCGGGCTGGACATCCGGACCGACTGGCGCAGAATTCGCTCGCGGATAGGGGTCTGCCAGCAAGACAACACCCTGGACCCGGATTTGACCGTCGAGCAGAATCTGCTGCTGTTCGCCCGCTACTTTGAAATCAATCGTGAACACGCCCGGGAGCGCGCCGAACAGCAGCTCGAATTTTTCGCCCTGACCAACAAGCGAAACGCCAGGGTCATGGAACTCTCCGGCGGGCTTGCCAGGCGGCTGCAACTGGCAAGAGCCCTTATCTCCGAACCGGACCTGCTTATATTGGATGAGCCGACAACCGGTCTGGACCCCCAGTCCCGCTACCAGGTATGGGACCGATTGTTTGAATTAAAGAAGCGCGGCCTGACCATGCTGCTGACTACCCACTACATGAGCGAGGCCGAAAGCCTTTGCGACCGGCTGCTGATCATGGATCATGGCGACATCGTCACAGAAGGCCGTCCGCGGCGACTAATTACCGAACACACCGCTGAAAGTGTCATCGAGATCGAAGGTCCAAGCGAGGAACTCCGGCGCTACATCCGGGAGCACACCGTCCGCCATGACGATCTTGGCCAACGGATGATCATCTACACCGAGGCCAACGGTGAAATGGAAGCCGAGATCCGCAGCCGGTTCTGCATGGAGGCCTGCCTTTTTCGTCCCGGCAATCTCGAAGACGTCTTTCTCCGCCTTACCGGCAGGGAGCTGCGTGAATGAGCCGGGTTGATTTACTGCATATATCATTTCGTTTCCGCCATGTCTGGTTCCGGAACCTGATTACCTATCGCCGCATCTGGCGGGTCAACTTCCTGGTCCCGCTGCTTGAGCCCGCGTTCTATATCGCGGCCTTCGGACTGGGGTTCTCCGGGCTTATTGCGGGGGTAAACTACGGCGGAAGGGAGCTTGCCTACACCGCGTTCATGGCACCGGCTCTTGTGGCCACGGCCTGCATGTGGAACGCCTTTTTCGAAACCACCTATGCCTCTTTCGTGCGCATGTACTACCAGAAGACCTACGACGGCCTCCTGGCCACGCCTCTCAGCCTAGAGGAGGTCATCCTCGCCGAGATCGTATGGGCGGCCACCAAGGCGGCCGCTGCAGTGACGTTGATGCTTGTCGTTCTCGTCCCGCTGGGTTTTGCGGATTTTCCCGGCGCATTTCTCTGCATACCGCTGGCCTTTTTCGGCGGGCTGGCATTCGCGGCCATCGGCATGTGCTTTACCGGCATTATTCCGACCATCGACATGTTCAACCTGCCCATTTTTCTTTTCATCACGCCGATGTTTTTGTTTTCGGGCACGTTTTTCCCGCTTTCGGGCATTCCGGACTGGGCGCGGATTATCACGTTTTTTTTCCCCCTCTACCACATGGTGGAGCTGACCCGTTTCTTCTGCATCGGAACCATGGAGTCGAACCTGTTTGTAAGCCTGTCGTATCTGCTGGTTTTCTTTATCGTCTTCGGCTACCTGGCGCTTTTGGCAATGAAAAGACGCTTGGTCCAGTAGGCGATGTACAACCGGTAACCGTAAGCCAAAACACCGCTCCGCACCGGCAGTTGAGCAGGTCGTTATTTAATGTTATGTTTGCTATTATAGAACCCATATCAAAATTATCTTTCGGCTCAATATCTTTGTTGGCGTCTTATTTCAAATCCTCGAAATACTCGAGTATGCATGCGGTTTGAAAAAAGACGTCGCCGCGATCTTGAACCGAAATCCGAATGTTGAACTGGGTTATAGAAAACATCTGATGGCAAAAAGCATGTGAAAGTATCGTTCTTAATTGAACACACTTAAATTAATGAAAAAAATCGGGAGGGGATAATGAACAAGCAAAAGTTAGGCCCCTGGAATCTGCTTTCTCCACTTTTACCTGTACTGGTGGGCACAAACGTTGGGGACAAGCCAAATTACATAACAGTTGCCTTTGTAGGATGGCTTTGCTACGACACGATTTCAGTTTCAGTCGGGCATAAGCAGTATTCTAATGCGGGTATCAAAGAAAATGGCACCTTCAGTGTTAACCAACCTTCAGCCGGAATGGTAAAACAGCTTGATTACTGTGGATTGTATAGTGGAAGAAAGGTTGACAAGTCCGTTCTTTTTGAGAATTTTTACGGAGATCTTCAAACAGCTCCTATGATCAGGGAATGCCCGGTAAATTTTGAATGCAAAGTTATTCAGTCTATCAACAGGCCTGTGCACACGGTATTCATTGGAGAAGTCAGAGAGGTCTATTTTGATACAAACTGCTTGACTGAGGGTGTGCCCGATGTTTCCAAAATTGATCCAATCTTATTCAGCCCGAAATTAGGTGGTAAAGTAAGTAGTAAAAATTTTTCCGGTTCATATTGGCGATTGGGGGAACATCTCGCCGAAGCCTGGAAAATCGGTAAAGAACTCAAATCTTGAAAGCATAAGGGTGCACATCTTTTGGGCAAGACATATTACAAGCCATACTTTCAAAGCAACGCAAAAAGCCGACGCGCGCGAAGCATACGTTATACCGAAATAGAAAGGAGAATAAAATGAAAACAGTAATACCCGCTATACTGATGGTAATGATAATGACTGGTTCAGCATCCGCCGCCGAGGGTATGATTGACGTTAAAAGTTCTTTCGGAGTGAAGGAAACGGGAGACAGGCTGGAAAGTGTCCTGAAAGAGAAAGGCATGACAATGTTTAATAGAGTTACGCACTCTGAAGCAGCCAAAAAAGCAGGGATAGAATTGCGGGAAACCGAACTGATAATTTTTGGAAATCCCAAAATAGGAAGTCCTCTCATGAATTGTCAGCAAAGCGTTGCCATTGATCTGCCACAAAAAGCGTTAATCTGGGAAGATAGTGAAGGTAACACATGGATATCATATAACGATCTAAAATATTTGGAAAAAAGGCACAATATTTCCGGCTGCGAAGAAGTGATTTCAAAAATTGAGAAGGCGTTTGCCGGCATGGCAAAGGCTGCAGCAACAAAATAGGAGGGATAACGCTGCACAATGATATCCCGACATGAGGCTGAAATGTATGGGATGGTGCCGGCGCTTGCCAACATATTCGATGAGGAGTGAATTTTTTTATGGGGAAGATATGGTTTTTTACGCTTCTATTCATGTTTGTCGCAGTGAACAGCTTTTCGTCCTTCGTCTATGCGGATGAATCAATAACTTTATCGAAAGGCCAAACTGTTTATGTTCCAGCATATTCCCATATTTACAGCGGTGACTATGAAAGACCTTTTTTATTGACTGTAATCCCCCCTGTCCAAGCCCATTGGAGATGATCTCTTTGAGCTCAGACACGCGGGTAAGTTGAACTCTCGGATAATCTACTT
>JAWOAV010000009.1:0-3977 GCA_046498365.1 Desulfosalsimonadaceae bacterium | reverse complement strand
GTGGCGTAAAACAGGACACCGCTTTTGCCTTCTCCCTCGGTTGCGGGATTCATGAGAAGCAATACCAGAAAACCGGCCATTATGATGGGAAGAATCCATCCGGCAGCCCTGGGAAACGATTTTGCCCGGCCCAGGGAGTACCCGTTTTTCAAAAACAGGGTGCCGATCCATATGCCGGCGGCAAGGCCTGCCAGGCCCAAAATGGCGTTCCCGTCCCCCCCTGCCAATCGCAGCATGGCCCGCCACGGGCACCCCAGGAAAACCAGTGCCCCGATCATGGCGAATGCACCCAGGACGAACCGCGCAATGGGGGCCGATCCGCCGCGCGGTTTAAATTCCCTATAAACAAGTGCCGCTCCCAGGGAGCCCAGGACAAAGCCGATGATCTCGGGGCGCATGTACTGGACAACCCCTGCCCGGTGTAGCCCGACCGATCCGGTAATATCCCTTACAAAGCATGCCACGCAGACGCCCATGTTCGCGGGATTGCCGAAAAACTGGAGCAATGCGGCCAGCACGCCGATAACGGCCCCGACCCCGATAATGCCCCACCGGGTTGCAAAAACATTTTTCATGACAAGGACCTTTCTTTTGCAGATGTTCAAGGTTGCCGGCTTCGTAAAAAGCCCAATATCTGCGTTGCGCACAATTTCTGAAGAATCTCATCACGCCAAAGGCGTGACTCAATTCTTCAAAAATTGCACGCGCCTTGATCTTGAACTTTTACCTTTGCCGTTCAAAATCGACTTTTTACGGGCTCATCAGGGTTGCTGTCTATTCCGATTCCGGGTATGCTTCTGGACCCAGGGTGCCGGAATCCTGCTCGCACCGGGTACGGTTTTATGATCGTACGCATATGCTCTATATACAGAATATCAATAAGTCAAATTTATAATATCAATATCAACACCGGGCGACCATAGAAATTATAAATGTCACCCTGTTCTGCCAGCACTGGGCGATATTGTTTTTCGTTCTTCAGCCACTTGTATGTGTTGTTTGTCTTTTTACGAAAACGGGGGAGGATTTTTCATACGCCATGCGCAGTGATATCATTGTCAAAACCATTGCCAGCGAAAAAAACATCGGGATCGGCCAGGTTTCCGCCGTGGCCGGCCTTTTGGCGGAAGGGGCAAGCATCCCTTTTATCGCCCGGTACCGCAAGGAAGCCACGGGAAGCCTTGATGAAGTCGCCGTAACCGCTATCCGGGAGCGGATGGACCAGTTGCGGGAACTGGCCGCGCGCAAGGAGGCGGTGTGCCATTCCCTGGAAAAAAACGGGCACCTGACCGATGCGCTGAAACAAAGGGTGACGGCCGCAGGGACCCTTGCCGAGCTCGAAGACATTTATCTGCCCTATAAGCCGAAGCGTCGCACGCGGGGGGTTATGGCGCGGGAAAAAGGGTTGGAGCCCCTGGCGCTGGCCATTTTTGAACAGTCGGGCATGGATTGCCGGGCAGCGGCGGAGGGTTACGTCGATCCCGAAAAAGGCGTCGAATCCGTTGATGCGGCCCTGTCCGGTGGCAAAGACATCATCGCGGAGATGGTCAATGAACACGAGGATGCCCGGGCCCGCCTGCGGGAGCTGTTTTTCAGAAAAGCGATCATACGGAGCCGGGTTATTCCCGGCAAGGAGGAAGCCGGCAGCAAGTACCGGGATTATTTTGCGTGGGAAGAGCCGGTGCCGTCCGTCCCCTCTCACCGGCTCCTGGCCATCCGCCGGGGGGAGGCCGAAGACGTGCTTTCCTTTCGTATTCTGCCGGATGCCGGAGAGGCCATCGCCCTCCTTGAAGGGTTGTTTGTGACAGGCGAGGCCGAGGATTCCCTGCTGGTGCGTCAGGCGGTCGAAGACGGATACAAGCGCCTGCTTTCGAATGCCATGGAGACCGAAATCCGGATCATGGCCCGGAAGCGGGCCGACGAGGAAGCCATCCGGGTGTTTGCCGACAACCTGCGGCAGCTGCTTCTGGCCCCGCCCATGGGCGCCCGGCGCGTTATGGGCATCGACCCGGGGTACCGGACCGGCTGCAAGGTGGCCTGCCTGGACCGTCAGGGGAAGCTTCTCCACCATGACACCGTCTATCTGCACACGGGCGTCGGCCGGGCGGAAAAGGAAGCCTTGAAAATCAAGTTCCTGTGCGAAAAATACGAAATCGAAGCCGTGGCCGTGGGCAACGGCACGGCCGGGCGGGAGACCGAGGCCCTGGTCCGGAAAATCGATTTTACATCCCCCGTGCAGGTGGTGATGGTCAATGAATCCGGCGCCTCGATTTATTCGGCCTCCGAGGCCGCCCGGCGGGAATTTCCGGATCACGACCTGACGGTGCGCGGTGCGGTGTCCATCGGGAGGCGGCTGATGGACCCGCTTGCCGAACTGGTCAAGATCGATCCCAAGTCCATCGGTGTGGGCCAATACCAGCATGACGTGGACCAGCGCGCCCTGAAACAGGCGCTGGACGATGTGGTGACAAGCTGTGTCAACGCCGTGGGCGTGGACCTGAACCGGGCCAGCATGGAGCTGTTAAGTTACGTCTCCGGATTGAGCGCGGGCATTGCAAAAAACATTGTCGCATACCGGGAAGAAAACGGGCCTTTCCCCTCCCGGGAAGCGCTCATGAAGGTTCCCCGGCTGGGGCCGAAAGCCTTTGAGCAGTGCGCCGGGTTTCTGCGCATCCCCGGTGCACAGAACCCCCTGGACGCCAGTGCCGTGCACCCGGAAAGCTACCCGGTGGTTTATGCCATGGCCATAGATTTGGGCGCCGCGGTAACGGATCTGATGGAAAATTCGGACCTCCGGGAAAAAATTGACATGTCCCGATATGTAACCGACACCGTGGGCATTCCTACACTGAAAGATATCCTGGGGGAATTGGCCAAGCCGGGGCGGGATATCCGGGAGCGGTTCGAGCCGTTCACCTTCACCGAGGGGGTCGAAAAGATCGGCGACCTGGCCGTCGGCATGCGGCTTCCCGGTATCGTGACCAACATCACGGCGTTTGGCGTGTTTGTGGACGTGGGGGTGCACCAGGACGGCCTCGTGCATATCAGCGAGATGGCCGACCGGTTTGTCAAAAACCCGTCGGACGTGGTCAGGGTACAGCAGCGCGTCACGGTCACGGTGCTGGCCGTCGATCTGGACCGGAAGCGGATTTCCCTTTCCATGAAGAAAAATCCGGGAAAATAGAACTCATCTCAACATTCGGATTTCGGTTCACGATCGCGGCAGCGTTTCCCCGTCAATCGATCAGCACCAGACCGCAGATGCTCGCCATCCGGTCTTCCGGGGAATCGGCTTCCCGGGCGACCGGCCCGGCCATGGTCCATCCCGCGGCCGTGTAGAGTTTCGCCACGTGAATGCCGAATCCGGACATGGATGGCCTTGCGGACTCCGGGTGCCGGCATGTGCCGTTTTTCAGAAGCGCGCGGCATTCTTTGTGGCTGTAGCAGAAGATCTGTTTGCATGAGTCCCCGGCAAAGGCGCGGGCGCGGATAAATCCCATGTGAACGGCGGCGCGCTCGATGCCGGCCGCTGTTTCGTGAAGCAGTTCAAACAGTTCGCGCCGGTCGCTGGAGTAGAGGATTTCCGACGGCAGCTCGATTTTGAAAAAAAGGGCGCGGGCAAACGCTTCGAGCTGTTTTTTGAATGCCGCGGGTCCGGCAACATGGGGCGGGCAGCTTTTTGACAAGGCGTAATTCGGGCATCCCGGGTGCCGGCATTTTTCTGCGAGCGCATCCTCAACAACGATATCGGCGGCAGCGATGATTGCTGCGCCGGTAGCCCCCCGTGCGAGGGCTTCCTCAACCAACCGGTTCATCCGGGGGTCGTCTTCCAAAAAAGGGGTGGATTTATGGGTCATTTGATTTCTGCCCGACATAAAGGGTGGCGATTCCCGCGCTCAGGGATTTCCAGGCGATATCCCGGAATCCCGCATCCCGCATATGGGCGGCAAAGACTTCCGGCGGGGGGAAATTCAGTA
>JAWOAV010000227.1:0-4743 GCA_046498365.1 Desulfosalsimonadaceae bacterium | reverse complement strand
TTGTGGGCGCGGAGGCTGCAGTCCGGGGCATTGACCGCCCAGGCCGCGGTTAAACTCATTGCTGAATTCGGCGAAGAGCGGGCCCGTCGGGCGGCCATGACCTACCGGATTATCATGGACAAGCATGCGTGCAAAAACCCTAATGCCCACAGGGCTTTCCATTTGGAATGGGATCAGATGGAAGACTTGATGACGCATTCACCCCCCTTGATTGGCGATTTACGGCTGATACACATGTGTTCCCAGTCCGACGGGGCGTGCGCCATCATTTTTGCAGCGGAGAAGAAGGCCCGGGAAATATCGGAGGCGCCGGTTTGGATACGGGACCATATCACGGTTCACCGGGAGGAAACCCTGAACCTGGCCAACAATTATTACCCCATTGCCACCACCCACCGTTTCGCTGCAGAAAAGCTCTATGAGCGAAACGGCATTGAAAATCCGTTGGAATATTTCGACGTGTTTGAGATGTATGACCCTTCGGCATGGTGGGGGGTTGACTGGCTGCGGGATTTTTTTCTCCTTGAGGAGGATGAGCATATCAAAATGGTTGAAAACCGGGAAATCATGATAGATGGAAAGATGCCGATCAACCCTTCCGGCGGGGTCATCGCCACCAACCCCATCGGTGCCACCGCAATGGTGCGGGTGGCCGAAGCGGCCAAGCAGATCCGCGGGGATGCCGGAGAACACCAGGTTCCGGGCAGTGTCGAGCACGGTCTTGCCTCGTCGTTCGGCGGCACCATGTGGACGGTTCTGACCATGCTTGAAAAAGAAACGAACTGGTAGGAGGAAGATGCATTATGGGTGAATACTACGGTATTGACGTAGCGGATATTTTTCATTCGATGGCTTCCCGTTTCCGCCCGGAAGGGGCGGAAGGCGTGGATGCGGCCATTGGATACGATGTCGGTGAAAGCGGCAGATGGCTGCTTTCGGTCCGTCAGAACCAAATGAGCGTTGATCGATGCGACGATTTTTCCGGCTGCGACGTTGTTGTACGGGTAGACGGGCAGACCTTTGTTGGGCTCAATGTCGGCAAAATCGATGCTATGGCGGCTTTGGGCGCCGCAAAGCTGAAAGTGGAAGGGGATTTCAACCTTTTTGCCGCGACCGGTAAAATGTTTACCAAGTATGTCCCGGCCGGCCAGGAAGTGGCGCCTGAGCAGGAACTCCTTATGGTAAAACGGACCATTTCGGTCAAGCAGCGATTTGCCACGGGTCCAATTATGGGAATGTTTCTGCAGGGGTTGAAAGAAAAAAAGATCCTCGCGATACAATGTCCCCAATGCGGGCGCTTGCAGAGCCCTCCGCGGGAAATCTGCGCCCCGTGCCGCGTACGAAATGATCAATGGGTGGAAATAGGCCCTGCCGGAGAGATGCGGATGCTGGAATACTGCTATTACGCCAGCCCGGACCCCCTTACCGGGGAAACCCGGGAGACGCCCTATGGTGCGATCGGTATCCTGCTGGACGGATGCAAAAACGACGAAGTGTTCTGGCACCTTCTGCGGCCGGATCAGCTCGATGAGGTGCAGATGGGCATTGTTATGGGAGAAAAGGTCGTTCACGGCAGCCGGCTCAGGCCGGTCTGGTCCGAAAACAGGACCGGCAGCATCAATGACATCAAGTACTTTGAAATCGACAAGTAAGGAGCTGGCATGCAAAAGGACGATTTTTCAAAAGCTTACGTGGTCGAAGGGAAGCTCGCCCTGCCGTATACGTATTTTGCTGGCCGGGTGGGCAGCACATTTCTGACGACGATTCGGGACCAGAAGCAAATTATGGGGGTGCAGTGCAACCAGTGCGAAAAAGTCTTTGTGCCCCCTCGCCAGACCTGTGAACGGTGCCTGTCGGATATCCGGGACAATTGGGTGACGCTTGAAAACAGTGGGGAAGTGGTCAATTTCACCGTTGTGCGGGAACACGATAAACATCTTCCCAGAAAAACACCGTATATTTTAGGGTTGATCAGGCTTGACGGCGCGGATACCCCAATGGCCCATATCATCGAGGGGATTGATCCCGAAAAAATCACGGAGGGAATGCGGGTCCGGGCGGTGTTCGCCAATGAAAGCGAGCCATCCATCCTTTACATCGACCATTTCGAGCCGATTTCTTCGTAACGGCGGAGGAAGGCGGTTTGCAGCGACCCGGTCGACTCTCCTTTCTGCACCGTCAGAGGGTTACCAACTCGTAATCCCGGGATCCGAGTCCGATTTTTTCCGCATATTCGAGCTGGTGGGACCAGTCCACTTTCGGGTATATGGCCCGGAACTTGTCCGCCCCGGCTGCCATGCCGTCTTCCGAATGGCTGCCCATGCAGGAGCCGGGAAGGGCCGGTTCCCGGTTCACCAGGTCGACGCTGGCCTGGTCGATGGCGACCGGGTCGGTGGAGGCCACTACGCCGATATCCCTTACAATCGGGGCATCGTTGTAGGGCACGCAGTCGCATGCCGGCGACACGTGGTTGATGAAGTTTACGTAGAGCGCTTTTCCGAATTTGTTTTTCAGTACACCGGCACAGTATTCCACCATGCTTTCCAGAAAAACGGGGATGTTCTGGTTCCACTGGATCTGAATGGCATTGTTTTCGCAAATCAGGATGCATTCCCCGCATCCGATGCATTTTTCCGGATGGATGAACGCTTTTTCATCGATCATTTCAATGGCCTGCTCGACGCAGTGGTCCGCACACTGTTCGCATCCGATGCATTTTTTCTCCTTGACCTTGGGGGAAACCCCTGAATGCTGGGCAAGTTTTCCCCTTCGGGAGGCGCTCCCCATGCCGACATTTTTGATCGCGCCGCCGAAGCCGGAAAGTTCGTGTCCTTTAAAATGGGCAATGGAAACGATTGCATCGGCCTGGATGATTTCAGCGCCGATGTAGACCTGCTGGAACCGGTTTCCATTGATCTCCACGGCCGTTTCCGTACGGCCCCGCAACCCGTCGGCAATAATTAAGGGCGCACCCGCCACGGCATAATCAAAACCGTTGGTAATCGCCGTGATCAAATGGAGGGGCGCATCCCCCCGGGTTCCGGCGTAAAGGGTGTTTGCGTCGGTTAGAAAGGGCGAACCGCCGCAGTCTTTTATGGTTTGAACCGCCTGCCGGATATAGACGGGGCGGATAAATGCCGTATTGCCCGATTCGCCGAAGTGCAGCTTGACCGCGACCAAGTCCCTTTTTTGAATGCAGTTTTCAAGACCTGCCCTCTTGATCAGGCGATCCAGTTTTTTAAGAAAATTTTCTTTATAGCTGGCCCGGAAATCGATAAAAAATACCTGGCTTTTCATAAAACCCCCTTATTTGCCTTTTTATGCCAGTTTTTGATGGAAAGAGAAGTATATCATACATGCACGTGTTTTTGAAAATGCTTGAAAAGCCTTTTCCGATGAAATAAGTATGTATTTTCCGGCACCGGATATCAAATAAAAAAACAGCAAAATGCGGATTCATCATGTTTGACAGGCGCCTGATTCAATACTTCGACTGGTCGTTGCTGCTGCTGACGTTGATTATCGCGGCCATCGGCGTCGGGTTGATATACAGCAGCGTCAATGCTGTTGAAGCGGCAGCCGCGTCAAGGATCCACCTGAAACAGCTCAGTTGGCTTGGCATCGGCCTTTTCATTATGACCTGCAGCTTCCTTTTTTCCTACAAGAAGCTGGACCGTCATGCCCCGCTTATTTATGCCGTGTGTTCGGTTCTGCTGGTCGCGGTTCTCCTCTTTGGAAAAACCGTCGGCGGATCCACGCGCTGGCTGGATCTCGGGTTTTTTCTCTTTCAGCCGTCCGAACCGGCAAAAATCGGGGTCATACTTATTCTTGCGCACTATTTTGCAAAACATGTCAAACCATGGGGCATGGGGATCCGCGAGTTGATAATACCCGTTGGTTTTGCCATGGTGCCGTTTTTGCTGGTACTTTTACAGCCGGATCTGGGTACGGCGCTTCTGCTCCTGTTGATCGCGGGCAGCATGGCGGTGTTTGCCAAAATTGAACGCAGGACCTTTTTCGTCCTCTTGGCCGCCGTCGTCATCCTTGGCCCGCTTGGATGGTTTTTTATAGAGGATTACCAGCGTACCCGCATACTGATGCTGTTCGCCCCGGAAAGCGACCCGACGGGTGCGGGGTATCACATTCTGCAGTCCAAAATTGCGGTTGGGTCGGGCATGCTCTACGGCAAGGGATACATGGAGGGAACCCAGAATATCCTATCATTTCTGCCAGAGCAGCATACGGATTTCATTTTTTCCGTGCTTGCGGAAGAATGGGGGTTTGTCGGTGCCGCAGGCCTGCTGATCCTTTTTCTGCTGTTTACATCCTTCGGGCTCAATATTGCATACGGATGCAGGGATGATTTCGGCACACTGCTCGCGTTCGGCATTACCGCCATGATTTTCTGGCAAACCGTAATCAACATCGGCATGGTCATCGGACTTATGCCGGTCGTGGGCATGCCCCTGCCCCTTGTGAGTTATGGAGGGTCGTCGGTGGTCACTACCCTTCTGGGCATCGGCATACTACTCAATATCAGCATGCGTCGTTTCGTAAAAGATTGACGGGCCTGCAACGGTGTTGTTGCTTGTCGATAACGGCCGGGCATTATGAATCCATACCCGGAGAAGGTAGGGGGTTAACAGGGTTACAGCGACGAGGCGGGCCAGGCCTTCTACACGGCGGTCTTGCGAGATGTCACCGAGCGCCGTCAGGTGCAGAACCAACTCGACCGCCAACGGG
>JAWOAV010000233.1:0-4323 GCA_046498365.1 Desulfosalsimonadaceae bacterium | reverse complement strand
CGGCCGCCAGCGCGTAGCCCTTGGCCGCCAGCACCATCGCCTGCGCGCCGCGCGGGCTGGCCCCGAGCCGCACCATCGGGTGCTCGTGGGTCGCCTCGACCAGCTTCACGACCCACTCGAGCGCGCTGCCGGCGACCGGCACCGCGCGCAGCGTCGCCTGCATGTCGAGGAAGGTCTCGCGCGACACCACGTCACGCGGCGCATCGGCCTCCTCCCCGGTGGTGGCGATGAGCACCTGCCGCAGCGTGTCGGCGTCGGGCCGCGGGACCAGCACCTTGAACAGGAAGCGGTCGAGCTGCGCCTCGGGCAGCGGGTAGGTGCCCTCCATCTCGATCGTGCAATTTTTTTGGTTCCCCCCAACGGCTGAAACTCTTTTTCCTCGATGACCCGCAGCAGCTTCACCTGGAATGCCGGGCTGGTATCGCCGATTTCATCGAGAAAAATCGTTCCGCCTTCGGCCATGGCAAAGTGCCCCGGCTTGTCCTTTGCGGCATTGGTAAATGCGCCGGCCTTGTACCCGAAAAGCTCCGATTCGAGCAGGGTGTCCGGAAGGGCGCCGCAATTGATGGCGACAAAGGGCCGGTCCCGGCGGGGACTGGAATTGTGGATTGCCCTTGCCGCCAGCTCCTTGCCGGTGCCGGTTTCGCCTTCGATCAGCACCGTGGAGTCGCTTTCGGAAACCCGGGGAAGGATGTTGAAAATGGTCTTCATGGCCGGACTGCTGCTCACCATGTCCCCCATCCGGAACCGGGCGGTAAGCTCCTTGCGAAGCTCTTCCACCACACTGTGGTCCCGGAAGGTTTCGACGCCGCCGATGATTTCGCCGCTGCTGTCGATTAACGGGGAGGTGGATACGGTGATCGGGATCCGCTTTTTCTGGCTGTTGATAATGTAGGTGGTGCTGCTGAGAAACGATTTGTTTTCTTTCATCGTCCGCTTCAGGGCACAGTCCCCTTCGCACATGTTGGAGCGAAACACCTCCCAGCAGTGCCTGCCGATGGCTTCCTCCCGGGGAACCCCGGTGATTTCCTCCGCGGCACGGTTAAACGATGTGATGGTCCAGTTGTGGTCCACCGTAAAGACCCCATCGGAGATGCTCTCCAGTATGATCCGGGTCGTACCCGGATCAATTTTGCGGACCTTGGATTTCTTTGCCATGATCAATGCGTTTCCGGGCCGGTCGGCGGGTGTATTTGTTCCGATAAAAAAGCTTCCATTGCTTTTTTGTCCATGGCCACGCGGATCGGCACGGTTTTGCCGTCAAGCAGGACCGCGGTCGATCCTTTGAATGTATATTTCTTCGCCTCTTCGGCATCCATCGTATAAAATTTCACCGTCAATTCGCCGCTGAAACGATCCTCCATGTCGTGGGCTACACCTATAGCCTTTTGGCATGACACTCAGCGGGGATTTCCGCTATGAAAAACGAGCAGTTCCGGCATGTGATCCTCCTGTGTTTTGATCATAAGGCCCCAATGATTTTCCCGCAATAAAAAATATGAGCATATGCTTACCATCCCGGCGGCAAAAATGTCAACAGCCCGATATCCCCTCGGTCGGGGGGTGCCGTGGAGAATTGCAATTTGCAATGCTATGGTGTTCTGTTCCGGCCATCCGTCGAAGGGGCAGGAATTTTCATCGCCTTGATTTTCCGGTAGAGTGTGCTGATATCAATGCCCAACTCCCGGGCCGCGCGCTTTCGGCAGCCGCCGTGACGGAGCAGGACTTCCTTGATGACCGTTTTTTCCATGGCTTTCAAAGACGTTGCCGTTTTGCCCGCTTCCGGGGCTGACCTCGCTCCCGGTCGATGCTCCGGCGGCAGATGATCCCGTTCGATCAAATCGCCGTCGCAAAGGGCAAACGCATGCTCCATGATGTTTTCGAGTTCCCGGACATTGCCCGGGTAATCATATTCCATCAGATGCGCCATCACCCCTCCGGAGACGCCGATAATGCCTCTCCCCTTGAGACGGTTCAATTTTGAGACGAGGTGATTGACCAGCAGGGGGATGTCCTCCCGCCGGCTTTTCAGATCGGGGAGTTTGATATGGATGACCCGAACCCGGTAAAACAGGTCTTCCCGGAACTTCCCGGACCGGACCAGTTTGGCCAGGTCCTTGTTGGCAGCGGCGATAATCCGCGCATCGGTTTTTTCGGGCTTTATTGATCCCAGGGGCTCAAATTGCCGTTCCTGGAGCACACGAAGCAGGCGAACCTGCATGGCGGGGGAGATGTCGCCGATTTCATCGAGAAACAGGGTCCCCTTGTCTGCCAGTGCAAAACGGCCTGGTTTGTCTTTGCGTGCATCCGTGAACGCACCGGCCTTGTATCCGAAAAGCTCCGATTCCAGGAGGGTGTCCGGGAGGGCGCCGCAGTTTAAAGGCACAAACCGTTTCTTTTTGCGGCCGGATAAATTGTGAATGGCTCGTGCGAAAAGCTCCTTGCCGGTACCGGAGGCGCCTTCCAGCAAAACAGTACTCCCGCTGTCTGCAATCCGGGGCAGCATTTCAAAGAGATTCCGCATTGCCGGACTTCTGCCGATGATATCTTCGAACGTATACCGCGATTCCAGCTCCTTTCGCAGTTGTTCGATCATGGAAATATCCTGAAAGGTTTCCACCCCGCCGATGATGTGCCCTGCGCCGTCCTTCAGCAGCGCCGTGGAAATCCGGATGGGGACATGCTCTCCGGCTTGATTGATAAAATAGGCCATGGCGTTGACGACCGGTTTGCCGGACGCCATTGTCGCCTTCAGTGCGCAGGCGGTTTCGCAGATGTTCGCCCGGAAAACCTCGCTGCATATGGTGCCGATGGCCTGTTGGCGGGGTACGCCGGTGATCTGTTCGGCGGCCTTGTTGAAGGTGGTGATCCGCCAGTTGGCATCAATGGTAAAAACGCCTTCATTAATCGAGTCAAGGACCGTGTCGTGGTATTGGGATATTTTTTCCAACTCCATCAAGGAGATCCCCTTTCGGTCGACAGTTGTCTTGTTTTCTTGTTCAACGATCCGGATATATGTCCGGTCGTGTGTTCCATATCCCGGGTGATTGACGGAAGAAAGTGTAGCGTACTTTTTTGCAGTTTGCAATGTTATGATGCATTAAAAATTGCAGAATGCATTATTGAAAGGTTCGCTGGTTTCTTTTGTTTGACCTTGTTTGGTTAATAAAACAAGGCGTTATATCGATATGCCATGTTTGGCACACCCGATGCATACTCCCTTGGCATGAAAATCGCCATCCCATACTGGCAGGGGCGCGTCTCCCCGGTTTTTGACGAGTCCCGGGAAATCCTTCTCGTGGATATTGAAAACGGCCGTGAACGCCGGCGGATTACCATGAAACTGCGCAGCAGCGACCCGTTGGTCCGCGCCGGGGATGTGGCCGATTCCGGCGTTGAATGGCTCATTTGCGGCGCCATTTCGATTTCCCTGGAAAGGGCCCTGGCGGCAAAGAACGTCAAGGTGTTTGCATATACCCGGGGTTCGGTAAAGGAGGTCATTGACGCCTTTGTCCGTGGGAATCTGGCTGACCCCATCTATTTAATGCCGGGCTGCCGCCGGAAAGGGCATCCCGTAATCCATCCGTAAAAGACCGTTATTTGGATAAGAACCAGAAAAGGAGGAGTTGAAATGAAAGAAGAGGCCCCGAAGAGTCAAAAGGAGCAGAAACTGGCCGATCCCATGGCCGCGTCGGTGGATGCGGCCACCCGGGAAATGATCGTCCGCGCCCAGGAACTGGGTATTGAAACGATTTTTGACCGGGCGGAAAAAATGAAACCCTGCAATATCGGATCGCAGGGCACGTGCTGCAAAAACTGCGGCATGGGTCCATGCCGCCTGCCGCTGCCGAAATCCGGCATACAAGGCGAAGATGACCGGAAAGGGCTTTGCGGCGCTTCGGCCAACACGATCGCAGCGCGCAATTTTATCCGGATGATCGCCGGCGGCGCAGCCGCCCATTCGGACCACGGCCGGTGCGTGGCGGAAGTGTTTCTGACCGCGGCACGAAAAGAGAGCGAAGCCTATAAAGTCAAAGATGAGCAGAAGCTGCTGTCCATTGCCCCCTACTTTAACGTGGCCACCACCGTGGAGGCAGACGGGGAGACCCTTGACCGGGATATCGATGAAATCGCGCTGGAGGTCGCCGAAAAGGCGATTAACGAGTGGGGCAAACCGGACGGAGCGCTTCTGTATACAAAACGCGCCCCGGAAGCGCTCTATGAGAAGTGGGAAAAACAAGGGGTCCTCCCGCGAAATATCGACCGGGAAATTGTTGAAATCATGCACCGGACGCATATTGGCATGGACCAGGATTACAAAAA
>JAWOAV010000232.1:0-21710 GCA_046498365.1 Desulfosalsimonadaceae bacterium | reverse complement strand
GAACCATCGGCTTGGGTTACTTTTTCATGCGCGGATCCCCCCCTGAAAAAGCAGCGTCCCGTGAAGGGGCAAATTCCTGATTGCGCTTCCGCTGGTTTTTCAAGGTTCTGTGCCGCTCCATTTTTTCATGAACGCGGTCGCGCACCTTCCGGGAGCCGGAATTGACCAGCGCACGGCCGTAGCGCATATTCTTTCCAAAAAGATCCGGGGTGTTATTCATGTTGGTCCGGAGTTTCATACTGCTGGAGGTCACTTTCCGAAGCAATCCCACTTCCTTGCCCATGGTCCATGTCATTTTTTCCCTTACAGCGTCCAAAAAGGCCGTGGGATTGCTTTCGCAGGCGGCATAGGTGACAGCGGCCCCCATCTGGAAAAGATTATGGCCGTCGGAACCGGCGGTCAGCCCGGTATTCATGTTGAAACCGAGCACCGTGGATTTCAGGTTCCAGCGATGGACGTTGGCCGCGTTGATCACCTCCACGCCGTCCGCCATGGCCAGGAGCGACTCCTGCCGGGACTTGCTGAAAATCGGGTTGCACACGCCGGTATACACGGCGCAGTAGGGATGGGGAAACACGACGAGCCCGTTGTATTTTCGAACGCACGAAATAATCGATTCCATGCTCATTGCGCATGACGTCATGACGTTTTTCCCCAGCCACGGCGCCACGTCGGTCTCAAAAAAATCGATCAGGTCGTCTATCGTATAAAAATAGGCCAGGATATGGGCCCCTTCCCTTGCGGTGATCTCGATGCCGGGAATGGAAAGGATGTCCTTGTGGCGCGCCATTTCCACGGCCCCGCCAATGGCGTTATGATCGGTGACGGCGATACCGATGCCAAGTTTCCGGGCCCTTCGGGCAATGGCCTCAATGGAGTTGAACCCGTCGGAGTACCGGGAATGAAAATGAAGATCCACAACGGTATAGGAACGGGTAAGCGCCGGAAGAGCGGGCTTTCCGAAAATGACGCGGTGGTTGTCTTCGATGTCCGAAATACAGGTATTGTCGCTTTGCGCGGTTTGTGAAAACATGACTTTTGAATTATATCCGTTTTTGCTATACATTGAAGACCGCATGTTGCATACATCCAACGTGCGGCTGTTGAAAGGCGCAATAAAAATCGCTGTCGATTTTCCGCTTTCCACCGGCCGTTGCGCCTGCCCGGTATTTTTTACAAATTGCCTGATTTTGCAAAAAACCGGGCGCGGCTGCCGAAAACACAAATCACCTGTATAATAAGACGGATTTTTGTTTTGTTCAAGAAGGAAAATAATTGATTTGACCGATAACTGGAAAATCAGGGATCTCATTGACCTGGAATATTTCCTCGGACAGGAATACGCCGGAACGGAGGACGGAGAAGCATCCCGGGGGGCGGATTTCGACCGGAACGTGTATTTGTCGTATACAGAGGACATGCCGGCCGGGGATTCAATATCGCAGCGGCGGCGCCTTTTACGCTTCTGGCTGGAACAACGGCGGGCGCAGGAAAGGGCCTGCCACGCGGACGGACCCCTTTTGCCCGGGAACGTTTTTTCAGATACCATGCGGATCGTAAAGCTCCTGATCGGCGCTGCCGCATGTATTTTCGGGGCGGGCCTGGCATGGAGCCTTTTGTCCTACACGGGCAGGGAGGCCGTCAATGTGTTCACCTGCATCTGGGTGCTCGTGGTGCCGCAGGTGCTCCTTTTGCTTTTCCTGCTGGGATCGGTCGCGCTCGGCAAAATGGGAATCATAGAATCGCTCAAAGGGTTTTATCCGGTATTTGGCGCCGTGATTTACGCCTTGATGCAAAAAATCGCCCGCTTTGCCAAAAAGCGGATGAATGCCGACACGGCGAACCGGATAAGCGGGGCGTACGCGCTGATGGAAAAAACCCGGCGGCTCTATGCGCCTGTTTTTTTCTGGCCGGTATTTCTGACCGGGCAAATAGCGGGTATTCTGTTCAACACGGGGATACTAGGCGCCCTGTTGGTAAAGATTGCCATTACCGACCTTGCCTTTGGCTGGCAGACCACCCTGCAGCTCGCGCCGGAAACCGTGCTGCGGCTGGTGGAGATCGCCGCATTGCCGTGGTCGTGGCTGTTTGACCCGCCCGTATCCCATCCCACGCTTGCCCAGATCGCCGGCTCCCAGATGATTTTAAAGGAGGGCATATTCCATCTTGCCACGGGAGACCTGGTTGCCTGGTGGCCGTTTATACTCCTTTGCGTTTCGGTTTACGGCCTTCTGCCCCGCCTGCTGATTGCCGGCGCAGGAGCCGTGATGAAACGCAGGGCGCTTTCTTCCCTTACATTCACCCACGCAGCATGTGACCGGCTGGTAATGCGGATGCAATCCCCCCGACTGACCACGTCCAGCGAGCCCTATCGGCCAAAGGGCGCGGAAGAAAAAGTGGCCCGAACCCTTGCCGGCGGCATGGACACCGCGACGCACCCCCCGGACACGCCGCCCGCAGTGGTCCTGGTGCCGGAAGAAATTATCAACCCGTCCGCACGGGGCGGGCTCGACAAGGCCCTGATCGATTCGATCGGCATACGTCCGGCAGCTCTTATTTTTTCAAAAATGGACCCAAGGGCCGACAGCGATGCGCTGCGGCAGACCCTTTCCGAAAAACAAAATGAAAATACTATCCTCCGGATCGTGATCGTACAGGAGGCCTGGCAGCCGCCCATAAAAGAGACCATGTCCTGGATCAACAGCCTTCGCACCGCAGCCGGCGGAACCGCGGGCATGATTATCGCCCTTACCGGCAAACCCTTACAGGAAAACTTTTTCACTCCGCCTTCAGCCCCGGACCAAAATATCTGGGAGCAGGCCGTACATCGTCTCAAGGATCCCTATGTGCGGATCATATCGCTGGGAGGAGATAACCACAAGTGAACATAAAAACGCCGTCCTTCGCTGTTCTCGGTCATCCGAACGAGGGGAAGTCCTCGGTCGTGTCCACACTGGCCGAGGACGATCAGGTCAAAATAAGCCCTACACCAGGGGAAACGCGGGAGTGCCGGGAGTACCCGGTCGTCATAGACGGGGCAACCGTCCTTCGTTTCATAGACACCCCGGGCTTTCAGAACCCCCGCCGGACCCTGGAGTGGCTCGATGCATACACCGGACCGGACGAGCGGATGATTTCCGAATTTATCCGGACCCACCGGGGGGACGACGATTTCTCCGACGAATGCGAGCTGCTTGCCCCGCTTGCGGCCGGTGCGGGAATTATTTTCGTGGCCGACGGCTCCCGTCCGTTCCGGCAGATCGATGCCATTGAAATGGAAATCCTGAGAAAAACAGGCCTTCCCCGGATGATCGTCATCAATACCAAGGACAGGGAAACCACGGACAACATCGCGGTGTGGAAACAGGAAGCCAGGAAGCACTTCAACACCGTCCGGATGTTTGACGCCCAGCGGGCCGGTTTTGCCCAGCGGATTGCGCTTCTCGAAAGCATCAAGCATATCGACCCGGAGGGGCAGCCGGCCCTGGAGGACACGATTGCGGCGTTCAGGGCCGACTGGCATCAGCGCATCGGAGAAACCGCTGGAATTATTGAACAACTGCTACAAACGGTGACCGGGCATACAATGGAAACCCTCTGCAAAGACGCGGCGCATATTGAGGCGGCCCGCGAAGCGCTCACAAGATCCTACCAGGACCAAATCGCGAAATTTGAAAAGCAGGCCCACCAGAAGATCAAAAAACAGTTCAAGCACAACCGCTTTTCCTATGAACTCCCTACCCAGTCGATCCTACACCACGACCTGTTCGGCAAAAAAACCTGGCAGGTGCTGGGCCTTTCCCGGCGTCAGATGGCTATCGCCGGGGCCGGTATCGGTGCGGGCATCGGCGCCCAGGTGGATCTGGCCCTGGGGGGTCTCACCTTCGGCATTTTCACGGCCGCAGGGTCAGCCTTTGGCGCGGGGTCGGCGGGTGCGGGTATGAAAAAAGTTGCAGGCGCCAGAATAAAAGGGCTGCGGCTCGGCGGGGTAAAAATCGAAGTCGGTCCCGTGGAAAACGACGCGCTTTTGTATGTCCTGACGGACCGGTGCCTTGTCTATTTTTACCACGTGACCCACTGGACGCACAGCCGCAGGGATGCGCCCGATGCGGGCGCTTTTGAAAAGGCAGACATCACCCCGCACCTGAGCGGCGCATGGCCCGCGGAAAACCGCAAAATATCCCGCGAATTCTTCAAAGCGCTCAAAAAAAAGGATGGAAGGGGAACCGGCACGGCTTCCCTATCCTTTCGGAAAATGCTCGTTGCCGTTTTGACCGATATTTCCGGCAGCGCCGACTCTCCGGGAAGCCTTTCCGGCCAAGTGGCGCCTGCCCGTGACGGCCGAGGCGCACCCGTATGACGGGAGGGCATCGACACAGTACACAGGTGACTGACGAAATGGACCATGGTTTATATCTCATTGGATTTACAAGGCACGGACTGTTTGACGCGCTTTCCCCGGAAACCCTTTCAACGGCGCACCCGTTGTGGCAGGCGGATGTCGAACGTTTCGGGCCGTGGACAAAATCCGCGGCACGTGACGGGGAAAAACCCTCCGGCGGGCCGGTATGGCGCCCCCGGAACGATATTGCAGAAACCCGCATCCTGGTTTGCGGCAGAAGCTCATCCACCATGGATATTCTGCGGCATCTGATCGAGACCATGGGCCTGGAACCCTGGGATTCGGTCCTGGCCGTTGAACAGGCCGCAGGCAGGGGGCAGCACCGGCGGAAATGGCTGTCATTTCCGGGAAACCTATACGCGTCCTGGTACTGGCCCGACCTGGCCGATATCAAAGGCGCGTCCCCGGGATGGTCATTTGTGGCCTCCCTGCTGGCCGGCGAACTGGTGGCCGCCGCCCTTGAAGACTTCGGCGTTTCCCCCCGGATCAAATGGCCCAACGATCTGTTAATTCATGATCGTAAAATATGCGGCATTCTTACGGAGCAGCGAAACAGCCGGATCATCGTCGGCATCGGGCTCAACCTTGCCGGGGCCCCGTCCGGAGAACAACTGGCGGATCCCTTCTCGATATCGGCTTCGCATCTAACGGCCCTGAACGTGGAAACCACCCCCCTGGCACTATGGACCCGTATTGCCGCATCCGGCAGGCAGCGCCTGTTCCGGTTGCTGCAGCAAACGACCCCGAAGGCCTTCGTCGAAGACCTTACACAGCGGCTGGCATGGATCGGACGGGATGTGACCGTCCGAAAAAGTCCGGAAGAATCGTTTCCGGCCGTAATAGAGGGGCTGGCGCCGGACGGAGGACTGGTCATCCGGCGCCGGGGTAAAACAGAGGTCATTTACACCGGCAGTATTCTGCCGGTGTAAATTCTTCATATTGCCGAGATCATATGGGCGGGGCAATGGTCACAAGCACCCGCATATCGGTTTTGGCGCGGATGCCGTGCGGTTCGCTGATATCCGATATCAGCACGTCGCCGGGGCCGGCCGGCATTGACGCATTTCCCGCGCCCAGGAACGCACCCGTCCCCTCGAGCACCGTGATGGAAAGCTGCCCCTCGATGTCGTGGGAGTGTACGGGGAGCTCCTGCCCCCCCCTGAAATTGAAATTAATGACCTTGAAATACGCTGAATCGTGCACCAGCAGCTTTTTGAACTGCTTTTCCGAAAAATCGTTCTCCTTGAACACCTCGATTTTTTTCAACATTGAAAACGCCTCCTTTTTTTTGTATTGGCGGATTTATCTTTTATTCCTTTTTATCCCGGAAAAGAGGATAAAGCCTTGACTTGGATCAATTATATCAGAAAAATGACAAAGGGAGGATCCTCCGATGGTCCTGCAGCGAGGCGCGACAGGTATCATTTTGCTTGAATTCCGGTATACCCCGGTGCTACTGTCAACAAAACCGTATGCCACGCCGCCGATCTGCAGGAGCCGGTTTTGGATATGGCTACCGGGTGTCAGCAAGGTGGGAAAATTCGAAAAGCGGGCGTTTTCAGGCCGCTTGTCTTGAAAACACAGGAAAGATCATAAAATGGCGGTTGTATCAATTTTCAGCGGGAGCTTCTGCCGCGGTGAAGCGGTGGCCGAAACGCTTGGAACGACAACCGGATATACGCTGTTATCCGACAACGATATCGTTTACCGGGCATCAGAGCGCTCTTCCATTCCGGCCGAACGCCTTTTTCGCTGTTTATCCGGCAAAACCACGGTCTTCAACCCCTTCACCCGGGAATTTGAACGATCCCTTTCCTGGCTGAAACTCGCCATGGCTGAATACCTGCAAAACACCCGCTTCATTCTACACGGGAACACAAGCCACCTTATCCCCCCTTCAATGCCCCATGCCTTTCAGGTCTGTTTCATCGCCGACCTGCCCTATCGCGTCCGGGACTGCAGCCGATGCTGCAATATCGACCCGAAAACCGCTGCAGAGAAGATTTCCGGGGACGATGCCCGTAAAGCCGCCTGGCTAAAGCTGTTGAAGGGGGTTGAGAATCCCTGGGAGCCCTCCCTTTATGACATGGTGCTGCCGGTCGACACCCTTGATACGGAAAAAATTATCGAGGTTGTCCAAAAAGGCATTAACGTCAATGCGGCTGCCCCTTTGAAAACCGGCAGGGAGGCGGCCTCGGTTTTCATGAAAGAGGCCCGCATCGAGGCCGCACTTGCCGAAAAAGGGCATGTGGCACAGGTAAAAAGCAAGGGGAACCAGATTATCTTGACGATCGACCGTCCGGTCATGATGCCTGAACAGCTCGAGGAAGAACTCAAAACCATCGTCGCAGGCGTCTCGCCCATGTGCGATGCAGCCGTCATCGTCCTTCCGGAAGCCGGCCAGGATAGAGCATACCGGAAATACAGCCATAACATTCCGTCCAGGGTTCTTCTGGTGGATGATGAGCGCGAATTCGTCCAGACACTGTCCGAACGGCTTGAAATGCGGGATATCGGGTCCGCAGTGGCCTATGACGGGGAAAGCGCGCTTGAAATGGTGGCGGAGGAAGAACCGGACGTCATGCTGCTCGACCTTCAAATGCCCGGCATAAACGGCATTGACGTCTTAAAAACGGTAAAAGAGACCCGGCCGGAAATTGAAGTCATCGTCCTTACCGGCCACGGAACGGCAAAAGACCGTGACCTCTGCATGAAGATGGGGGCGTTTGCCTACCTGGAAAAACCCGTGGACATCGATATCCTGAGCAAGACCCTCGTGCGGGCCAACGAGAAAATGCACCGAAACAAGCAAGATGCACTCGTAAAAGTAGCAAGATAAAGAACCGATGGCTAAACGACGCCATCAAGCAAAGGATTGCCTGACAAATGTCGTTCTGGCAACGCATTAAACCCGATTTCTGGGAACACCACGACGTGGCCGCAGGGCTTCACAGCCACCTGTTCAATCTGCGTCGCATATGGCTCCTGAGCATCGTGCTCATTGCAAGCGCAGCCATCATTCCCGTATTTTTCCTGACGGTTATTGACTACCGTGTGACGCGCAACGCCATTGAATCCGAAAACATCAACCGTTCAATCCGGCTGGTTTCCAATGCCCGGCGAACCGTCTCCTTCTTCATCCTGGAGCGCCAGTTTGCCCTGCAGTTCCTGGTTCGCGACAACTCCCTGGAAAATATTGGAGACCAGAAACGGCTGGATACCATTCTGGAAAATTTGAAAGAAAGCTTCGGCCGGTTTACCGATCTCGAGGTCGTTGATACCAACGGGACCCCGGTCGTCTACAGCGGTCCCTATGACCTGGGCGCCACCAATTACCGCGACCAGAACTGGTTTAAAGAGGTGCTCGTCCACGGCGATTACATCAGCGATATTTTTATGGGTTTCCGTATGAACCCCCATATGGTCATTGCCGTGAAACACCTGGAGGACAATGGCAGCGGGTATGTATTACGGGCCACCGTCGAAGCATCCCAATTTCACGAGGAACTGCTGCAGATCGAATCCGGCAGCGAAGAGGAGTTGCTAATTACGAACCATGAGGGCATCCTTCAAACGCCTTCAGAGCGGTTCGGCAGCATTTTCGGGGAAATCGCACTGGAAATCCCGAAATATTCGGAATCCACGAGGGTGATTGAAGCGGCCGGGCCGGACGGGGAATCTCTCTTACTGGGATATGCCTACCTGGAAAACACCCCTTTTATCCTGATGGCGGCAAGGGACAAGTCCTCCTTCCAGCAATCCTGGTATCAAGCCAGGGATCAGATTATGACATACCTGGTTGGAAGCATTGCGGTCATTTTGATCGTGGTGCTTGTCGTGGCGACCTACCTGGTCAGCAAGATTCATACGGCAGACCAGAACCGCGTGGCTGCCCTGCACAAAGTCGAATACATCAATAAAATGGCCTCCATCGGACGCCTTTCCGCCGGTGTTGCCCATGAAATCAACAATCCCCTGGCCATCATAAACGAAAAAACCGGGCTTATGAAGGACCTCCTGTTGCAAATGGAAGAATCCCCCATACGCAGCCGGATCGAGACGCTGGCGGATGCCATTCTGCAATCGGTAAACCGCTGCTCGCGCATCACCCGGCGGCTGTTGAATTTCGCCCGCCATTCAGAGGCCGCCTTCAACATGATCGACCTCGGGGAGGTGATCGACAACGTGACCGGTTTTCTGAATAAAGAGGCCGAATACCGCGGCATTCAGATTGATATCGATATCGCTCCGGATATCCCGCTGATCAAAAGCGACCGCGGAAAACTTGAACAGATCTTTCTCAATCTCATGAACAATGCGTTCGCCGCTCTTTCGGACGGCGGCCATCTCACGATAAAGGCGCGGAAGCTGTCCGGGGAAAACTTGCGTATCCTTGTCATCGACGACGGCTGCGGGATTCCACCCAAAGACCTGCCCCGCGTATTCGAACCCTTTTTTTCCACGCGCACCCGGCAGGGGGGGACCGGCCTGGGCCTTTCCATCACGAGGAACCTGGTCGAGGAAATCGGGGGTACCATCGACGTTGAAAGCCAACCGGGCGAAGGTACCCGTTTCTCCATAACCTTACCATTTCATCCGGATACTGAAAAAAATGAAACCGATACAAGTGCTTCTGGTTGATGATGAGGAAGAGCTGGTTTCAACCCTGGCGGAACGACTGGAAATCAGGGGAATCAACGCCGAATGGGCGACCAGCGCGGATGCAGCCTGTGAGAAAGTGAAAGAACGGAAATACGACGTTGCGGTCCTGGATGTCAAGCTGCCCTGCATCAGCGGGTTTGATCTTCAACGAAAAATGGCGCAGATAGCGCCGGAAGTGAAGTTCATGTTCATGACGGGGCATGGGTCCCCCGGCGGATTCACCGGCAAGAACACGGAGGCCGACCTTTACGACTGCCTGATCAAACCCGTGGATATCGACGTCCTGATTGAAAAAATACGGGACGCTATGAAACAAAAGGAATAACCGCAGCACCGGGCAAAAACCGTACCCGGGAGAAAAAAAAGGATCGACATGACGCAACCGGACAATACCGTGGCCCCTGATGGATTGAAATTTTTCGGCCAGATGTCGGCATCGATTTCCCATGAACTGAAAAACGCCCTTTCCATCATGAACGAAAGCGCCGGATTGCTGGGGGATCTCTCCGCCGTGGCGGAACAAGGGGGCGCCATTGAACCGGCGAAGGTCAAACGATTGAGCGGAATGGTCCAGCAGCAGATCAAGCGGGCCGATGACATCATCCGCAACATGAACCGCTTCTCGCACCTCGTGGACGAACCGTTCCGGCAGATCGAAACATCGGATTTTCTCCGACTGGTTGCCCAAATATGCCGGCGCCTCGCCGCATCGGCAGGCGCCCGTTTGGCAGCGGAAGAGGCCGGAAAACCGCTCAATATTGTTACGCGCCCCTTTTATCTCCATTACCTTCTCTGGGAGTTGATTCAATTCAGTATCAATACCGCCGGCGCAACAGGAGATTTGACGCTGATGGCGGAACCGGCCCCCGATGGGGGGGGCGTGCATATTGTTTTTTCAGGTCTTGAGACGCTGCCGGACAACCCGGAGCAGCATTTGAAAGGACATACGGGAAAAGCACTGATGTCGCTTCTGGGGGCAAAGCTTCATGGAAACGCCCCGGAAAAAATATTGATTCTTTTTTTACCGGAGACAATGGATCAGTAAACAGCCGGAAACGGCCTCATTAGAACCCATCTCAACATTCGGATTTCGGTGCAAAATTGCCGGGGGCGTCTTGTTTCAAACTGCAGACATACGCACGTATTTTGAAGATTTGGAATAAGACGCCGGTAAAGATATTGGGCCGAAAGACAATCTTGAGATCGGTTCTATGCAAACATGAAAAAAGGAGTATCGGTCATGCCTACAAAAGTTCTTCTTGTTGATGACGAAAAAGACTTCCTCGAGGTTTTGGGGGAAAGAATGAAGATCCGGGGAATGGATGTCAGCACTGCTGCATCCGCCAGGGAGGCGCTTTCCCTTACTGAAGACCAATCTTTCGATGCCATCGTTTTGGATTTGATGATGCCGGAAATGGACGGCCTGGAAGTGCTGGAAAACATCAAAGCAAAAAATCCGGAATTACAGGTTATTCTGCTCACCGGCCACGGAAGCATCGAGAAAGGCGTGGAAGCAATGCGGCTGGGGGCGATGGATTTTGTCGAGAAACCGGCCGACCTGGAAAGTCTGACGGAAAAAATCAAAAAAGCCCAGGCGAAGAAAATGATTCTTGTAGAAAAAAAAGCCGAAGAAGAAGTCCGCAATATCATTATCAGCAAGGGGTGGTAAACGGAGGGAGACGGGGCCCGATCCGCTGCGGCCCCTTCGCCGTTTGACAAATGGAAAAATTTCCGTCCGCCGGCGTACCGGCGCAGATGAGAGGATACTGTGCCGATATCACCAGCGGCTGCGACTGGCATCTCCTGCCCGGAGATCATCCCCCCTGCCTTTTCCTCCCTGTGTTCATGGTCTTTTCTATTGTTCCCGGTCTGCAAAAGACATAAAACATTCTTGACAGGATGGGAATATTTCTGATAAATGAGTGAATGCTCATTCATTTACTCGGCCGGGTTTTTGAAAAAAAAATCCGGGGGCGGATTTCCCCTTTTCCCGGCCCTTGTGAATGCCGGTTTGCCGCGGGCGAATAACGTTTTCCCCTTATGCGTCCGGCACCCTAACATATAAAAATCCTTACCATACAAATAATAAAATTTTAACGAAGGGAGAATACAAATCCAATGAAAGCAATCCTGGCGTTGATTATTGTGGCGGCAGGCGTGGCAGCATTCGTATACGTGCTCGCCAAGCGCATGGCACCGCTTTTCAGGGCCGCACAAGGCCCCCAACTGGATCGCATCGGCGAACGTCTGTTCGCCCTGTATCACTTTCCACACCACCGGATGCCCCGGCCGGGTTATGAGGCGATCGGCTACACCCATATCACCATCATCTTAAGCCTGGTGGCGTTGTCCATCCATGTGCTTATGCTTATTTACAGTGGATTTACAGGACTGGAGATGCCGGCGACGGAATCGACGATCGGCGTTGGCTATTCGGTCATCGCCGACATTGCGCTGACCGTACTGCTGGCCGCCTGCATTTTCGCCGCCGTCCGCCGAGGGTATGTCCGGCCGGCCCGCTATGAAGTGCCCGAAAAATACGGCAAGGACAAATCAAGACCGATGGCGATACTGCTGATCTCCGTTCTGGGTGCCATCGCCCTGCTGGACATGATTTTTCTGGGCAGCGCCGCGGCAGCCGCACAAGCCGCCGGCGAGACTTACCGGTATATTCTCCCCTTGACCGGCACCTGGTTTGCGTACGTTATCATGAGCGGTCTTTCCGCTTCAGCGGCAGGCACCGTCAACACGCTTGTATACTTTATTCTTCTGATCGGCATTTTCGTTTTCATCAACCTCATCCCGTTTGACCGTCTGTTCCACATGATCACCGGGCCTGCAACCGTTTTTTTCAAAAAGCTCGACAAGGGGAGCGTCAAACCGGTTCAGTGGGGGGTGGATGACGAAAAAGTCGCGGACCTGGAGTCCTTCGGCGTCAAAACATTCGAGGATTTCACTTGGAAGCACATCCTGGATTTTTACTCCTGCGCCGACTGCGGCCGGTGCAGTGAACACTGCCCGGCCAATGCCGTGGGGCGCCCTCTCTCGCCGCGGTTCATATCTCTGAAGGGTCGGGATTATGCCTTTTCCCACTATCCGCTGAAAGGCCCCATGATTAAGGGGGAGCCCCTTATTGGCGGGATTTACGAAGAGGATGAAATCTGGTCCTGCACGACATGCGGCGCCTGCGAGGAAGAATGCCCGGTAACCATCGAATACATTGATAAAATCGTCGACCTCCGCCGCGGCATGGTCGATGAGGGGATGGTCCCCCAATCCCTGCAGAAACCGCTGAACGCCCTTGGCAAGCGCGGCAACCCCTGGGGCAAGATGGAAAAGAAACGGGCGGAATGGACCAAGGACCTTCCGGAGGACGTCAAGATAAAGGACCTTTCCGGCGGCGATACCGCAGAGACCCTTTACTTCGTCGACAGTATTACCTCCTATGACGACCGGATGGCCGATCTTGCGCGGGCCACCGCGACCGTTCTCTCCACGGCCGGCACCGATGCCGGCATTCTCGGGAAGAACGAAAAGGACAGCGCCAATGAAGTCCGGCGCTTTGGAGAGGAAATGCTATTCCAGGAACTCAGAGACCACAACACCGATATGATCCTGGAAAGCGGCGCCAAGAATATCGTCACATCGGACCCTCACGCATTGAACGCCCTGAAAAAGGACTACAAGGATATGCCGCCCGTCGAGCATATCAGTGAATTTGCCCTGCGGCAGTTGAAGAGCAACGCCATCGCCTTCAAACCGCTTGACGACCCGGAGAAGGACAAGATATACACCTTCCATGATCCCTGCTACCTCGGCCGGCATAACGAGATCTACGATGCACCGAGAGAGGTAATGGATGCGATACCCGGGTTGAAGCGGGTAGACATGAATCGCTGCCGGGATCGCAGCTTCTGCTGCGGCGGCGGTGGTCTGATGCTGTTTTACGAGCCCGAGGAAGAGCAGCGGATGGGCGTTCTGCGCGTGGAAATGGCAAAGGAGGCGGGGGCAACCGTGATTGTCACCGGCTGTCCCTTCTGCCTGGTCAACATGGAAGATGCGATCAAGGTGGCCGGCCTCGAAGGGCAGATGGAAGCCATCGACCTGTCGGAACTCATCGCCCGGCAGGTTATAAAAGGATAGGTGTAATGGAAAACCGGCAGGAATAAAAAGCCTGCGGGATTTTCAGCATCATTGCAATCAACTTTTTGGGGAGGAAGAACATGGAGATTTTGGTTTGCGTCAAAAGAGTACCGGATACCTCTGAAAATGAAATCGAGGTAAACAGCGACGGTACGGATATCGAACGGGATGACCTGGTTTACTCCGTGAATGAATGGGATAATTATGCTGTTGAGGAAGCCATTCAGATCAAGGACAAGTTGGGGGGTTCCGTGACCGTGGTGACCGTCGGGGACGAGGAATCCGAGGAAGTGCTTCGGCGGGAAATGGCCATGGGCGCCGACAACGGGATCCTTCTTGAGGACGATGCCTTTGAAGGCTCCGACGGCAAAGGCATTGCAACCATCCTGAAAGCCGCCGTGGAAAAAGGCAACTATGACCTGATTCTTACGGGCGCCCAGGCGGACGACGGCGCCGCCCAGGTGGGGGGCATGCTTGCAGCAATGCTGGATCTGCCCTATGCTTCGCTGGTCAATTTTATCGACGTCTCCGACGACAAGAAACTGAAAGTGGGGCGCGAAATTGAAGGCGGCAACCAGGAAATGAACGAGATCGAACTGCCTTGCGTTCTTTCCATACAGACCGGTATCAATGAGCCCCGTTATGTCGGCATCCGCGGCATCCGGAAAGTGGCATCCGTTGAAATCCCGACCCATGGCGCATCGGATTTGGGTCTTGGCGCCGATGCTGTTGGGACGGGAGCAGCAAAGGTCAAACGGCTCGATTATTTTGTTCCGGAACTTGGCGAAGGCGCTGAAATGCTTGAAGGCTCCACGGAAGAAAAGGTTGCCAAGCTGATTGAACTCTTAAAAGCCAAAGGAGGGATAAAGTAATGGCTCAATTTTTCGCATATATTGTACACAAAAATGGTGCTGCCGACGATTCCGCGTATGAGTTGATCAACGCTGCCAAAAAAATCGACCCGTCGGCGGCGGTTACGGCCATCGTAACCGGTTCCGGGGCAGATCTGGACAAAGTGGCGGATGAAGTCGCGGCCTCCTACCCCGAGGTATGGAAAATCAGCAATGACGCGCTGGCGTATCCCAATGCAGAAGTGGTGCGCAAGGCCCTTCTCAACAACCTGCCGTCCGATGCGGTTATCCTCATGCCCCACGATACCTTTGGCATGGACCTGGCGCCGGGGCTTTCCATCAAGCTGGACGCGGCATTCGTCAGCGACGTAGCGGACTTTGAAGGTGTTGAGGGCACGGATATCAAGGTGATCCGCCAGGAATTTTCCGGACAGGTCAGCACCCATGTCAAGGTCGACATGGCCGGCGGCGCCGTTATTACGGTACGCCCGGGCGTATTCCAGCCGGACGAGAGCAAATCCGCCGGCGGCAGTGTCACGGACAAGGAAGCCGGTGACGTTTCCGCGAAGCGCAAGTACCTTGAAGTGGTGGTTGCCGAAGTCGGCGATGTGGATATCACCAAATCGGAAGTGCTGGTTTCCGTCGGTCGCGGCATCGAGGACCAGGACAACCTCGAAATCATCCACGAGCTCGCAGAAGCTATGGGCGCGGACGTGGCTTGCTCCCGCCCCATCGTGGACGCCAAGTGGCTTGAAAAATCTCGCCAGGTGGGAACTTCCGGCCTTACGGTAAAACCGAAGGTATACCTCGCGCTCGGGATCAGCGGTTCCTTCCAGCACATGGGCGGCATAAAAGGCAACCCCTTCATCGTTGCCATCAATAAAAACCCCAAGGCACCGATCTTCCAGCTTGCAGACGTGGGCATCGAGGAAGACATCCTGGAATTCGTGCCTGAATTGACCGAAGCCATCAACGACGCCAAGTAATTTTTTCTCTATATCTGGCTGAAAAAAAGCCGGCCGCCCGTCGGGTTCTGACGGGAAGCCGGCTTTTTTGTTTCATCAAAAAAGGGTTTTCACTAAAGTGAAAACCCTTTTTTATTTGTTTTATTTTCTGTTGACTACATTATCCGATAAAGGAGGCCTCGTCAATATCAATGGCCGCGCTGTCAGCGGCCAGGATGGAATTCATTTTGCCTTCGGTGGTCGGAAGCACTGTCTTGCAGAAGAACTGTGCGCTCCGGATCAGCCCGTCATAAAACGGCAAGTCCTTTTTCTTGGCCTTTTCCTTGGCTGCTGCGGCCAGGTTTGCACGCCACACAAGCATCCACGCCATGACCACATCGCCGCATACGTCCATGAAGGGATAGGAATGGGCAAACGCCGTCAAAACCTTTTCGGACATGGCGGTTTTCCCCAGGTGCATGGCGACTTCACCCAGTTTATTGAGCTGTTTTTCCAGGATTTCAGCATATTCCCTGGTTTCTTCAATCTCCTTGCCGGCGTTGATGACGGTCATAATTTCACCCATGAGTTCCATGACCAGCTTCCCCTTTTTCATGCCGAGCTTCCGCCCCAAAAGGTCCATGGACTGGATGCCGTTTGTGCCCTCATAGATCATGGTGATCCGGCAGTCGCGAACAAGCTGCTCCTGCGGATATTCCTGTATATACCCGTAACCGCCGTAAATCTGCATCCCCAGGTTGCAGATATCATAGGAACGGTCCGTGACATACCCCTTGGCAATGGGGATCAGCAAGTCCACCAGGTCCTGAAATTTTTCTTTGTCTTTTTCATCGTCCGACAGCTTGGTCATGTCTTCGCACCATGCCACATAGTACAGCAGGCTTCTCATGCCTTCAATGTATGCCTTCATATTCAGCAGCATGCGACGGACATCCGGATGCTGTATAATCGGCACGCCAGGAGCATCTTTTTCAAACATTTTCAATAGGTTGCGCCCCTGAATGCGCTCCTTGGCATAATTGACGGAATTGATATAGGAGGACGTGGCACAACCGAATCCCTGGTTGCCGACGAGCAGGCGCGCTTCATTCATCATGAGAAACATTGCCCGCATCCCTTTGTTCTCTTCGCCAAGGAGCTCCCCGATGCACTGCCCCTTTTCTCCGAGGGAAAGTGTACATGTGGCGTTGCCGTGGATGCCCATTTTTTCTTCAATGCCCACGCAGTTCACATCGTTGAATTCGCCCAGGCTGCCGTCTTCATTGACCCGGTATTTCGGGACCAGAAAGAGGGAAATCCCCTTTGTCCCGGCAGGCGCCCCTTCAATGCGGGCCAGAACGGGGTGAATGATGTTTTCGACCAGGTCGTGGTCGCCGCTGGAGATAAAAATTTTCTGGCCGGTAATGGTATAGGTGCCGTCTTCGTTCTTGACGGCCTTTGTGGTCAGCGCACCCACGTCGGAGCCGGCCTCCGGCTCTGTCAGCAGCATGGTGCCGCCCCATTTGCAGGTGAACATGTTTTTGAGGTATAATTTCTTTTGTCTTTCCGTGCCAAAGGTTTCCACGAGCTTTCCGGCGCCGTGGGTCAACCCGGAATACATCATCAGGGGATAATTGGCGCCGTTAAAATATTCCGCGGCAGCCATGGAAAGCGTTACCGGCATACCCTGCCCCCCGTATTCGGGGTCTTCCGTCATGGCCGTCCACTCCCCTTCGCGGAGAAGCTCAAAAGGCCTGCGAAAACATTCCGGAATCGTAACGGTCCCGTTTTCAAACGTACAGCCCACTTCATCGCCTTCCTTGCGCGTGGGGAGGATCTCTTTTACGGCAAGGTTGCGGGCTTCGGATACGATCAGGTCGACGGTTTTCTTGTTGAATTCCGCATACCGCTCATTTTTGCTGAATTCTTGGATGTTTAACTGTTCGTGAAGGACGAAATCAATGTCCCTGCGATCGGAAATCTGTTGCGCCATGACTTTTTCTCCTTTTTTTCTTTTTTTAAAAAAATGCTTTTTGAAAAAACAAAAATGATGGCTGTGCAAAAAAACGGCTTTGCCCGATTCTCACCATTTTGAACCTGTTCAAACCAATGCGCCCGAATGGTCCGTGCATGAATGTTTCTTTGGAACCCAACTCAAAATGATATTTCGGCCCGATATCTTTGTTGGCGTCTTATTTCAAATCCTCGAAATACGCGAGGAAGTCTGCGGTTTGAAACAAGACACCGCCCCGGTCTTGAACCGAAATCCGAATGTTGAGATCGGTTCTAGCAAACGTCCTCGGCTTCACCGATCCCCTCGAAGCAGAGGTCCACGAGCGGATCGGCCATCTTCGCCAGATCCCGCTTTCCGTCGGACACCACCCATGTATTGATCACCTCATTGACTGCGCCCAGGATAAACCGCTTGGCCAGACCACGGGGAATGGTTTTCCGGATGGTATTTTCCTTTTGGCCGGTGCGGATGATTTCATCAAGAATATCCATGTACATCCGGGTAATGGCCTTGATATCGTCTTCGTTCACGTGCCTCGCCAGAAGGGCTTCGCGCTGAAAAACCACTGCAAGATCACGGTATTTCTGAAATTCAGTGAGATGCATGCGGATGAGGGATCGGAGCTTGTCTTCTGCACTTTCCTCTTGATCCACGGCAAGCCTGAATCGATCAAACACCTGGCGTGTCGTGTGGTTAAAGAAATGGGACAGGATGTCCTTTTTGTTTTTGAAATACAGATAAATGGTACCGTCGGCCACACCAGCTTCTTTTGCAATTTTTGAAATCGTGGCCTGGTGAAAGCCCTGCTCCGCAAAAACCTTGACCGCAGCATTCAGTATTCGGTGATATTTGTTTTTATTGGGTTCCAATTGCGGTGCCTGAGTGATAACTATCCCCTTTGACTTGAAATACAAATGAATGAATATTCATTCAGTATCAAAGGAAGTGCACGCCTGTCAAGGGAAAAAACCACTTTTTGTCACTTTGATTCCTGGCATGGAGGGGCATTTTGGGTCGCGGGAAAACCGGATTTCTGCGCCGGCGCAGGAGACCCCTTTCGGGCGGGGCGCTACTTTACCCGTTCGACATACTGCCCGGTACGGGTATCGATCCTGATTTTTTCCCCTTCCTCGATAAACGGCGGCACCTGCACCACGAGCCCGGTTTCGAGTTCGGCCGGTTTGGAACTCCCGGATGCGGTATCCCCCTTTACCCACGGATCCGCCTTCACAACGCGCAGTTCTATAAAATTGGGCAGGGACACGCCAATGGGTCTCCCCCGGAACAGCAGGACATTGCAGACGATGTTTTCCTTGAGGAGCTTGACGTTGTCCCCCAACTGCGAGGCGGAAACGGCTTCCTGCTCATAGGTCGAGGTATTCATGAAATGATATTCTTCGCCGTCTGTGTACAGATATTCCATCTGCTGCTCCTCCAGGTCGGCGGGGTTGAATTTCTCTCCGGAGCGATAGGTCCTTTCGAACTGGGTTCCGCTGATCATGTTCTTGAGCCGGCACTTGTAGAGCGCCTGCCCCTTTCCGGGCTTTACAAACTGGAAATCCACAACTTCATAGGGGTCCCCGTCGATTTCAATCTTGAGTCCCTTTCTTAAATCACTGCTTTCATACATATATCCGGTTCTCCTTATTTGTTTCTGCTTGTGCCCGAATGATTTTTCCCGTTTGAGAGCCCTCCTGCAGCCATCGCTGCGCCTCTGCCCGCTTCAGCGACAAACCGCGCCACCTTTTGCACATCTTTTTTAAATCGTATGGGCCTAGCGGATTCATCCACGGCATTCGTATTGGTGCAACTGTCCACGCCGGCAGGGCGTACCGCCACAGCGGCGTCGAAAACATTGTCAGCGGACAAACCGCCGGCCAGAATAACGGGTATTCGGCTTTCTTCCACGAGCTGTGCGGCCATTTCCCAGTCGCACGTCTTGCCGGTGATACCGATAAAACCGGAAACCGGCTGATCCGCGCCCCCGGGGCCGGTATCGGGGAGCAGGTACGTGTCTGTGAGAAAATAGTCGGTCAGGGGTTCAAAATACCGCGCAAAAACCGTCATCGGCACCGGAAGCGCCAAACCGGGCAGCGGCACCGGAACAGAGCGCATAATGGCAATTTCCGGGAATCGCTCCCGTATGGTTGCCTGAACGGAGATCATACGGCCGCATGCCGCCTCCCATCCGGCGGGATCTTCTATGACGGCGTCACAGAAATGGACGATGTCCGGCCGGTAGTAATCGAGGACCGACGATATACGATCCGCATTGCCGAACAATGGAATCAGGCTGCTTTTTGCCCCGGACCGTCGGACCGTTCGGACGGTTTCCAGGATATCTGGATTTTTCCATCGCTTCCCATCCGGCAAAACGCTGCCCACATGGTCGACCCCGATTTTGATCATGGCCTCGGCCTCAGCCGGCGTCTGAATCTCGTATATCTGTACGATCATGGGTCAATCCTGACAAGGGACAGGGGTTTTTTCGCATGCAAACCAAACCGGGCTTTTTTATCCGGGAACAAATTAGCGTTGACATTTGGGGCTTGCTTTACCATATTCACTTTGTTAAAGCAACCGATTTGCACGGGAATAATGGGAGGCAGGCACGCGGAAAGACTCCTCGCCTGTAAGGGCGTACCGTGGCCGCGTGCCTGGAGGCAGACAATCGGCAGGTGCGATTCCCGGCCCTGGAAAAGAACGCTCGGCACGGTCATTGCGGAATACGCAAGTCCAAACGCTTCACCCGTAAACAGGCAAATTTTCCTCAATTCCGGTTTCCGCTGCCCGGTTTTTATTTCTATCATCTGCGGCATTGCCGCCTTAGGGGAAAACATGATCGTCGTCATTGATTTCGGATCCCAATACAACCAGCTTATTGCCCGGCGTGTCAGGGAAGCCAGCGTCTACTGCCAGATCGTGCAACCGGATATTGACATGGAAACCCTTCGCCGGTTGAACCCCGAAGGCATCATTCTTTCCGGAGGGCCTGCCAGCATATATGAAACAAACAGCCCGGTAACGTCCAGGGAGATATTTGAAATGGGCGTTCCCGTGCTGGGCATCTGCTACGGCATGCAATTTATGATACATTCCCTCGGCGGGGAAGTAAAAAAGGCCAAAAAACGCGAATACGGTTTTGCCGAACTCACAATCGAAAAGCCGGAATTCCTTTTTGAAGGGCTGCCCGAAACCACCTCCTGCTGGATGAGCCACGGAGACGCCATCGTATCTCTTCCCGAGGGGTTTGTCCCGGCCGCATCGACAAAAAACACGCGCTTTGCTGCCGTATCCGATCCGGAAAGGCGCTTTTACGGCCTGCAGTTTCACCCCGAGGTGGAGCATACGCCCGAGGGAAAACAGATGCTGACGAATTTTCTGTTTTTGATCTGTCGCTGCCGTCCCGACTGGACCATGAACGCCTTCGCAAAGGAGGCCATCGAAACAATACGAAGCGCCGTCGGCGATAAAAATGTCATCCTGGGCTTAAGCGGCGGTGTCGATTCCTCGGTAACGGCGCTGTTGATCCACAAAGCCATCGGCAAACAGCTGACCTGTATATTTGTGGACAACGGTCTTATGCGTATGGATGAGGGAAAGCGCCTGAAAAAACTATTTACGCAGCATTTAAAGCTGCATATCCGCTACGTCAACGCATCTTCCGATTTTTTAAAAAAACTGGCCGGCGTGACCGATCCGGAAAAAAAGCGCAAAATCATCGGGCGCGTTTTCATGGATGTATTTGAGGCGGAAGCCAGAAAAATTAAAAATGCCGAATTCCTTGCCCAGGGAACCCTTTACCCCGATATCATCGAGTCCCAGAGCGCCTTTGGAGGGCCGACTTCCATTATCAAGTCGCACCACAATGTCGGGGGGCTGCCCCGAAAAATGAAGCTCAAGTTGATTGAACCGCTGAAATTCCTGTTCAAGGACGAGGTCCGCAAGCTGGGCGCCGCCATCGGCCTCCCCGATGAGCTGGTCTGGCGCCAGCCGTTTCCCGGACCAGGCCTGGGCATACGGGTAATCGGCGAGATCACCCGGAAACGCTTGTCTGTTCTTCGAAAAGTGGACGCCATCATTATGGAGGAAATCCGGTCAGCGGATTATTACCGGAAGCTCTGGCAGTCTTTTGCCGTTCTGCTTCCCATCCGCAGCGTCGGCGTGATGGGGGACAAGCGAACCTATGAAAACATCGTTGCTTTTCGTGCCGTTACAAGCAATGATGCCATGACCGCAGACTGGGCACGGTTGCCCCACGAATTACTCGGCCGTATTTCTAACCGGATCATCAACGAAGTCACGGGGGTCAATCGCGTGGTCTACGATATCAGTTCCAAACCGCCGAGCACCATCGAATGGGAATAATCGACAATGGACGAAGACAACAAAAAACATACCGGGTTTAAAATCTTTGACGACGAAACGCCCGACGGTGATCCCGAGGCGTCGGAAAACCTGGCCGATAAAAGCATGGCCGTCCCCGGTGCCGGTCTGGCATCCGGCGGGGCCTCTCCGGAAGCGGAAAAACCGCGTCGCACCGGAAAGCTTCGGGCTTTTTTCACCGTACTTCTCATTTTCTGCGCGGCAGGCGCAGTCGGGTGGGGAATGTATGTGGTTTATGAAGGCATCAACGAACGCCTCAATCATATCAGCGAACGCCTCAATCATATTGAAACCGCCGGCACCCAAGA
>JAWOAV010000198.1:0-13044 GCA_046498365.1 Desulfosalsimonadaceae bacterium | reverse complement strand
ACGGATTCGGCAAATGTATACGTGTACCCGGTAAGGCCGAATATAAACAGCCCGGCGATCAAAAATCCCTTTTTGCCGTGACGATCGGAAAGGTCGCCGACAAAGGGCTGCAGAATGCCGCCGCTCAATGCAAACCCGGCGATGATGACCCCCAGCGCGAAACCGGAGGCCCCGAGTTCCGCCGCGTATATGGGCAGGATCGGTACAATGATGCCCATGCCCACGAAAACGATGAAGATCGCGGATAAAATCGTAAACAGAATATGTGTTTGCATAACGTGTTGCCTGAAAGATGCCAGAATCCGGTTGCCAGGGGCGCATGGCAAGGCCGCTGGCAAAAAATAGGCCGAAGGCGTCGACGGGGACTTCCCGTCAAGGCCTTCGGCAAAGGGGAAAAAGGCCCCTCATGCATTGAGGGGCCTGAAATGGACGCAAGCAAGCCGGAGGCGCACTGTCCCGCGGCCAAAAACATCGGCGGGGTTTCCGTAAATCGCTGGTATGAAACCGAACCGCCTGGTCCACGAAAATCCGGCGCGCTAAAAAGCCGTGATGATCCGCAAAACAACGCGGGTGCCGTCGGGCCGATGGTCTACATTGTCTTCGAAATACGTTTTCAAACTATAGATAACGCCTTTGTTCATCCAGTGGAGGCCGGGGCCGATCGCAAAGACTTCTTCCTTTGTATCTCTATTCGGAACACCGTCAATATCGTCTTTCTCCAACTGTTTGCCGTAATAGCCGACCGCGCCGAGCCGAAGGTTGGGATTGATGCAATCGAGCGTTTTGGACAGGGCGAAATTGAAATGCCACATCGACCCGGCCTGCAAATCCGTCTCCTCCGCGCCAGGGGCGGCGATGTATTCGTCATTGGTATAGTTGTACGTAAAATGCTGGCGCGTGCTCAGGCTCCAGCCCTTTGGCATCTGCAGGGTCACCGCCAGGTAGGGCTCCACGGTCCAATAATTGGCGCTTGGGTTGATCTGGGCGTTTTTGTCATATTGTCCGATCGGTGCATACGTGCTCAGCTCAAAAAACCAGTGCAAAAACCAATCTTCACGCAACGGCCTGGCCCTTCCGATAAAGGGGCCGACAATCAAATCGCCGACAATGCCGCTGCCTGCCCTCAATATTTCCGAATCCAGGTTATAGCTTTGAATCGGGAGCTGGGCTTGCACCCCGTACTGGAAACCGCCGGGAAGCGTGTTTCCGGATACCCAGAGAAGCTGCGGGTTATAGACGAGGACATGCACCTCATGGTCACCGGGCGGGCCGTCCCTGAATGTATCGGCGTGGTAGCCGACCATGTAACTGCTCAGGTAAAGCCCCGGCGGAGGCACGATCCCTTCCAGGATATTGGTCGCCCCCCAGTTCAGGTTCGGGTTTTGATTATAGCCCAGGGCATTGCCGCCAAAAACCCCCGTAAAAAATAAAAAGAGCACACACCATAAAAAAATCCTTTTTTCCACGCCCATCCTCCTTTTCGGTTAAAATGACCTGGTTCGCAACGCGCGAAGTGCATGGCGGACGGGAGCGAAGAAATGCCTTTGATTGAGGGCATGGACTGTCCGCCGGTTGCGCATCCTGAATGCCGCCGTATATCGTGGCTTTATAATTCCCGACAAATGTGCACGACCGTTTTCCCGATTGGGAAAACCGGCTTTTATTGTCCGGCTTATTGTTTGAATCTATAACAAAATTCGAATTGTATGTAAAGTTATCATTGTCCGGCAGGTGTCAGGGTACGCCGAAATGCATTTCAGGGCAAGTAAAGGGCGCGGAGAAAAGAGCGCCGGTTCGGTTCAGGAAAGGTATCATGCTTTCCCGGCATGCTTCCCGGTTGAAAACAGGGATCGCCGATGTTATTATTTGTTTGTTTGGGTCTACGAACAGGATATTCTGACCGACCCGCATCAACGGCATCGGCAAACCAATACTGCCCCCGGAGGAAACGTGAATCCATCGGCCATGCGCATTCCCCGGCACTTTCGTACGCGCCTTTTTCGGTATTTGCGCCTCCCGCCGGTGCGGTGGCACCGATTCCTGGCAGTAACGGCACTGGTGGCGTGCATGACCGTATTCGTTATGGCGCCCCCCGCCATCGCGGAAACGCCGGTACAAAGCGCCGCGGAAATTGATTACCCGCCCTTTTCCATCGTGGATGAGGACGGAAACGCAAGCGGGTTTTCCGTCGAGCTGATGCGGGCTGCACTGGCGGCCATGGGACGGGAAGTCGCCTTCCGCACCGGCCCGTGGCCCGAGGTCCGGCGGTGGCTGGAAAAAGGGAGAGTGCAGGCCCTCCCCCTCGTCGGCCGCACCCCGGAGAGGGAGGTTCTGTTCGACTTTACCTTTCCCTACATGTCCCTGCACGGCGCCATTGTTGTGCGCAAAGACACCACCGACATCAACACCATGGCCGACCTGCGCGGACGACGGGTCGCCGTGATGGAAGGCGACAACGCCGAGGAATTTCTCCGGCGCAAAGCGCGCGGAATCGATATCCACACCACGGAGACGTTTGAACAGGCATTGCACGAACTTTCTTCCGGACGCCATGATGCCGTGGTCATTCAACGGATCGTTGCCCTGCGGATCCTCCATGAAACCGGCCTTTCGAATCTGCGGGTGATTGACCGGCCCGTTGAAAATTTCCGCCAGGATTTCTGCTTTGCCGTCAAGGAAGGGGACAGTGAGACCCTTGCCCTGCTTAACGAAGGCCTCGCCATTGTCGTGGCGGACGGAACCTACCGCCATCTGCACGCCAAGTGGTTCGCCGCTATGGAGCTGCCCTCGAATCGCCATATCGTGGTCGGCGGAGACCACAACTATCCGCCCTACGAATTTCTGGATGAAAACGGCCGCCCTGCCGGCTACAACGTTGATCTCACGCGGGCCATCGCGCAGGAGCTCGGCCTTGACATAGAAATCCGCCTCGGCCCTTGGTCGGAAATCCGGGAAGCCCTGGCCCGGGGGGAGATCGATGCGATTCAGGGCATGCTTTACTCCCGAAAACGCGAAATGATCTTCGATTTTACCCCGCCCCATACGGTGAATCATTATATCAGCGTCGTGCGGACGGGGGGAGGCCCCGCACCTGAAACGGTCGGGGATCTTGCGGGGCGGGATATCGTTGTCCAGCGCGGCGACATCATGCACGACTTTGTGCTTGAAAAGGGACTCGAAGACCGGTTTGCCGCAGTGGACGCCCAGGAGGACGCCCTGCGGGAACTGGCCGAAGGAATGCATGACTGTGCGCTGGTCTCTCGGATGACGGCCCTTTACTGGATCGACAAGTATGAGTGGTCACACCTTTTAATGGGGCAGCACCCGCTTCTGTCCCCCGAATACAGCTACGCGGTTCCCAATAACCACAAGGCGCTCCTGGCGCATTTCAGCGAAGGACTGCGGCTTCTGGAGGAAAGCGGCGAATACCGCCGCATCAATGAAAAATGGCTGGGCGTGTACAGGGAAGGGCCGGAGTCGCTGATCAACGCCCTGCGCTATTTCGTGATGATCCTCGTTCCCCTGGGGTTGATTCTTCTGGGGGTTTTTCTCTGGTCGTGGTCCCTTCGAAGGCAGGTGGCCAGCCGCACGGAAAAACTGCGGGAAAGCGAGGAATTCCAGCGCGCCATGATCGCCTGCTCCCCCGTGGCCCTCTACAGCATTGACACAAAAGGGAATGTGCTGGCATGGAACGCCTCGGCGGAAAGGATTTTCGGCTGGACGGCGGAAGAAGTCATCGGCCGCCCACTGCCCATCGTCCCCGAGGACAGGCAGGAAGAGTTTGCGGCTCTTCGCCATCGCCTCACGGACGGCGGGGCTTTTTCAGGCGTTGAAGTCATCCGGCAGAAAAAAGACGGCTCCCGTTTTCCTGCAAGGCTTTCCGCGGCAACCATCCACGATTCAAAAGGACAAACCATCGGCATCATGGGTTCCCTGGAAGACATCACGGAACGGAAGCAGGCGGAGGAGCGCATCGCGCACTTAAACCGGGTGCTGCTGGCGATCCGCGACGTGAACCAGTTGATTGTCCGGGAAAAGGACCGCGAGGAACTGATCCGCAAGACATGCAGGATACTGGTGGACAACCGCAGCTATGCCAGCGTGCTGATCGTTTTGACGGGAGAAAACGACCGGCCCGAGCAATGGGCAGAAGCGGGCATGGGAGATGTCTTTACACCGGTCCACGCTGCACTGGAAAAAGGCGAATTGCCTTCCTGCTGCAATTACGCGCGGTCCATGGAAAAAACCGCCCTGATTAAAGATCGGAAAAAGATTTGCGGCCCCTGCCCCATCGCGCTGGCATGCGCAGAGGCGAACACCCTGTGTGCGCGCCTGGTCCATAACGGCGAGACCTTCGGATACATCGCCGCCGCACTGGAGAAAAGCCTGGGAATGGACGCCGAGGAGCAGACCCTTTTCGCCGAGATGACGGAAGATATCGCCTACGCCCTGCGCGTTCTGAAGATGGAGGAGGCTCGTGAAAAGGCGGAAAAAGATCGGGAATTCATGGAAAACCAATTGCACCAGGCCAGGAAGATGGAGGCGGTGGGCCGGCTGGCCGGGGGCGTGGCCCATGACTACAACAACATGCTGAGCGTCATCACCGGCTATACGGAGCTGGCGATGGACAAGGTGGATACCGGCGAAGGACTTTACACCGACTTGCAGGAGATACACAACGCGGCCCGGCGCTCCACCGATATCACCCGCCAGCTGCTCGCTTTTGCCCGCAAGCAGACCATTCTTCCAAAAGTGCTGGACATCAACGAAACTGTAGAAAAAATGCTCCAAATGCTCCGCCGCCTGATCGGAGAGGACATCGATCTGCACTGGCTCCCCGGCCCCGATCTCTGGCCGGTGAAGATCGATCCCGTGCAGATCGACCAGATGCTTGCCAACCTGTGCGTCAACGCGCGCGACGCCATCAACGGCGTGGGCAGGATTACCATTGAAACGCACAATATCGTCATGGATGAATCCTATTTAGCCGATCATGCCGGTTTTACGACCGGCGAATTCGTTCTTCTGGCCGTCAGCGACAACGGTCGCGGCATGGAAGAGGAGACGCGCGACAATATTTTTGAACCGTTTTTCACCACAAAGGAGGCGGGCAAAGGCACGGGCCTCGGCATGGCAACGGTTTTCGGAATCGTCAAGCAGAACAACGGGTTCATAAACGTCTACAGCGAACCGGAAACCGGAACGACCTTCAAGATTTACCTGCCCCGTCACAAAGGGGCGGAAAAACGGGAAACAATCGAACCCACGGAAGAAATTCTTCCCGGCCGGGGGGAGACGGTGCTGCTGGTGGAGGACGAACCGGCGATTATGAAAATGAGCCGGATGATGCTGGCAAGGCTCGGTTATACGGTACTTTCGGCAAACACGCCAAGCCGGGCCATGCAACTGGCGGGGGAGCATGCCGCCGCCATCCGGCTGCTGATCACCGACGTGGTCATGCCCGAAATGAACGGGCGCGACCTGGCTGAACAGATCCACGGCCTTTGCCCGGATCTCAAAATCCTGTTCATGTCCGGGTATACGTCCAACGTGATCGCCCACCAGGGCGTCCTGGATGCGGATGTCAACTTTATCCAGAAGCCCTTTTCCATGAAGGCGCTGTCCGTAAAGATACGGACGATTCTGGATGAAAAATAGGAAAAACCTCGCTCTGTGGCCGGTTGTGACGTTTTTTGGCAATCAAACAAAATGTATTCATTCAAAGAAAGGTTTTTTTATGGCCTCATCTTCTGTCAACATCCCGGAAAACGTCTCCATACTCGTAGTCGACGACGAAGCCGCCATTACCAGAATGATCTCCCAGGCCCTTGACCAAAGCGGGTATGCCTGCATGAGCGCCGGAAACGGCGATGAAGCCCTGAAGCTTATGGCCGAAAACCCCTTTGACGTCGTCATCACGGATGTCCGGATGCCGGGCATGAGCGGCGTGGACCTGCTGCGAATCATCAAGGAGAAATACGATACCGATGTTATGGTGATGACGGGATTCACCGAAGACTATGATTATGAATCCGTTATTACGGCAGGCGCCAGCGATTTCGTCCAGAAACCCGTCAGTTTCAGGGAACTGACCATTCGCCTGAAACGGGTGCTCCGCCTGCGGTACCTGATGATCGAACGGGAACAGATCAACAGGGAGCTCCAGGCAAACGTCGAGCAGCTCGTTACATATTCCTCCCAGTTGGAGAGTGCCCACCAGGAGCTACGGTACGCATACCTGGACACCATCAACCGGCTCGTGGCGGCGACTGAATACAAGGACGAGGACACCGGCGACCATATTGTGCGGATCAGCCGCTATTGTACCCTGATCGCAGAAAAACTGGGGCTTCCCGCCGAAACCGTCGAATTGATACAATACGCCTCCCCCATGCACGATATCGGGAAAATCGGCATTCCGGACCACATCCTGCTGAAACCGGACCGTCTCACAAAGGAAGAGTTCGAAATCGTCAAGACCCATACCACGATCGGCGCGGCCATCCTGGAAAACGCCAAAGCGGACGTGCTGAAAACAAGCCATGAAATCGCACTGACCCACCATGAAAGATATAACGGGGGAGGGTATCCCCAGGGGCTGTCGGGCAACAACATCCCCATTTCAGGAAGGATCGTCGCCATTGCGGACACGTTCGACGCGTTGACCTCCCCCCGCCCGTATAAGGACCCCTATCCGTTCGATGTGGCCGTGGACATTATCAGTTCTGAAAAAGGGAAGCACTTTGACCCGGATATTACCGACCTGTTTATCGGCAACATCGAAGCCATCCAGCAGATCCGGGAGGAAGTCGGCCGCATGGAGCCCGTATCCCTTGCCGATTTCATTTGGAGCAACCGGGATGTTGCCGACGGTACGGATAAAAAGATTGCCGCTCACAGGCCGTAACCGAAACGCCTTTCTTTCAACGTTCTCCGCAGGAGAAACGTTATAGGACCTCGGGGATTTGCCAATGAATTCCACCCTTTCGCGAAAACGGATAATTTATGTCATCCGGCTGGTAGTCGCCATTGTTCTGGCCTATTTTATCCTGCTTTCACCGGCCGACACGATACCGTACGCAGGGTACGCATTTATCGCGTTTTACCTGGCCACCTGCCTGCTGGTGTTCTATATTCCCGAGCGACATTTTTACGACGGGCGGCTGTTTTATGCTTTTGCGCTGTTTGACGGCCTCATGATCGGGGTCGGCATTTACCTCTCCGGCATGGCGGGTACGGATTTATACCTGATTTATTTTTTTATCATATGCCTTGCGGCAATGGGGGCGCAATTCCGCTACCTGATGATCAGCGTGGTTGTTTTTTCCGGAATTTACGGATTCATCCTGTATAACCAGGGCTACCTGGCGGGTGGCGAGGCCGCAGGGTACCTGCTCCGGCTCCCTTTCATCGTGGTGATCGCCATGTTTTTTGGTTTTCTCGCTTCCATCACCGCTCATGACAGCAAAAACCGCCTCCGGGAAACCGAGCGCCAATACCGGATGCTTTTCGATCATTCCGAGCTATTTGTCTTTACCGTCAACCGGGAAGGGGAGTTTTTGTCGGCCAATCCGAAGCTGTATATGCATCACGGGTTTTCCAATGAAATCGAGATCCTGGGCATGCCGTTTGCCGCGCTTCATAATGAAAAAGAAGCCGAAGCCTTTATGGAGCACCTGAATACGGTATTTCAGACCGGTGCCGGGGTGGAATACGAATCCTACAGCGGGCAGGCCCAGGAGTGGTTTACCCATTCATTGAGCCCTATCAAGGATCCGGAAAAAGGGGATGTTTTCGCCGTAGGCGGCGTATCCAAGAACATCTCAGAACGGGTCAGAAAAGAAACAGAGCTCCAAAAAGCCTATGACATCCTCCGGGAGACCCGGGAACAATTGATACAAAAGGACAAGATGGCCTCTCTCGGGCGCCTTGCATCGGGTATTGCCCATGAAATCCGGAACCCGATGGAAATCATCCTCATGGGCATCGATTACCTGGAAGCCAGCATGCCCGAAGACAATCCAAGCGGCAGGAAGTCCATCGACCGCATTTACAATGCCGTCAATCGGGTCAATAACATTATCAACGACATATTGAAATTTTCCAGGAAAACCGCGTTTGTCATCGAAGCGGTTGATGTCTGTGAAGTGATAAACGACGCCATGAAACTGACGGCCCATCACATGAGCAAAAACCGCATTCATGTGGAGAAGCATTTCCCAGACCAAGGGATCGTGGCGGGCGCGAACAGAAACATGCTGGAACAGGTCATCCTCAATATCATCAACAACGGCGTCGATGCCATGGAAGATGTCTCCGTAAAGGAAATGACCGTCAGTGTATACGAGGCGGCGGTCAAGGACGTGGGTTATAAGACCGGATACCGGCAGACGGATTATTTCAAGGTCGGAGAAAGCATGATCATCATCGAGATCACCGACACGGGCAAAGGAATGGACGAGGATATTTCGAGAAAAATATTCGAGCCTTTTTTCACGACAAAGGAAACCGGCAAAGGTACCGGGCTGGGCTTGAGCCTTGCCCATATGATCATTGACCGCATGAAAGGGACCATCGATGTTGAAAGCAGCCCCGGAAAAGGAACATCTTTTTTTGTGAAGCTTCAACCTGCGGCAAACATGGAACACAACATAAAGGATGAAACAGATGCGTTCGAAAAAAAAGGTGTTGATTATTGACGATGAAGAGGATTTCTGTTTTTTCGTGAGGGAAAACCTTCTGCATACGGGCCGGTTTGACGTATTCGTCGCCACCAACGGGGCCTACGGCATTGAACTGGCCCGTACACAGCTGCCCGACATTATTCTGCTCGACCTCATGATGCCCGACATGTCCGGGGAGCAGGTGGCGGACGAGTTGAATGCATCCAGGCAAACCGGCCATATTCCGAAAATATTCTTGACCGCGCTTGCCACGAAGGACGATACCGGCAGCAATGTGCTGAAAAAAAGCGGTGGATCCTATTTTGTTGCAAAACCGGTCCGCACGAAGGAGCTGGTCATGGCGATAGAAAAGGTGCTGGAAGACTCCGGCGGCCAGTGATGCGAACGCAGTTCCCCTTTACAACAAAAAACCGGCAATGCCGTATCTGAGCAGCAGGAAATAAATCCATCCCGAGGCAAGAACCGTAATTACCGGGAGGGCAAGGGGACGGTAACTTCTGAACAGGGATGCCCTGAAATAATCTTTGGTCACCAGGAAACACAGGTGCACCGGCGAAAGCATCATCCCCATATAGCCGAACGTATAGGCAAGGCATGCATACGAAAGGTATTCCACGGGGGATCCATCGGGGAACAAGGGGATGATGAGGGGAAACGAAGTGCCCACGAACCCGATTGCGATTCCCGTGACCAAACCGGATAAAAAGGGCATCAGCAGGATGATCCAGATCAGCGGGAACCGGTAGGAGACCAACTCGTCCCGGATATGCGAAACCGCATGGCTGTCGGTCATGACCCCCTTGAAGAGCATGATCGACACCACGAGCAGGACCATGGGCAAAATCTCCCTGTTGGTCATCGCCGCCCACAGACGGCCCAGGGGGATGCGATTGGATCTTACGACCCATATCAGGGCGGCCAGAAGCCCCGGCAGGATGGCCGTCCCGCCGGGCAGCGCGATATTGAAACCCATGATCCGGAGCGTCATGGTAATGACTGCCATAAGCGCGATCACCGCCACCACCACGATGATAGGCATGATTTCCCGGAGAAATTTTCCCAGGGCCTTGATATTGCGCTCCGCCTTTCCGGATCCGGCCGTGATCCCCATGGGGCGAAGGATAAAAACAACCCCGGCCAGAACTGTCACGCCGGTCATGGGCAGCATCACGGCCATGAATTGCCAGATCTCTACCTGCAGCAGGCCTACAGCCAGAATGACCCCCGGATAAAGCGGCCACCAGTACTCCCAGATATGGCGGAACCAGTAATTGACCACCGTCTTTTTTTCTTTCGAAAGTATGGTTTCGCAAAACGCCGTGTCCACCATGGGGGCCGAAAAAAGCGCCCCTCCGGGCATCGGCAGCAATCCGATCAGGGCGGGCATCGCCGCACCCACCATGCGGGGATCGCGGGAAAGGGCGCCAAACCGGCTAACGATCCGGTCCAGTTGACCGCTGTCTTTCAAAAGCCGGCTGATAACCAGGATCAAGCCCACAACGACCACCAGGTTGACCGTATCAAACCCCGCGAGATTGGATGCCAGACTTTTTGCAAGCGGATAAGGCCCCATACCGGTCCAGACGCCCAGCATCACGGCGCCAGCAAAAAGGGAAGTGCTCAGCTTCAGGCGGATCCTGTTCAACGCCAGGACCATGAAGAAAACGATCAGCGTTTTTACCAGAACCGGTATACCTGTAATCATATGCGCCCTTTTGGAAAAGACATTGCCCGGCCGCTGCCGGGTGCGAACAAATCCAAATGAAAACCTCGCAATATCATATAAAGGAGATGCCGAAAAGGATCAAATATCCTGCCAGGAACAAGGTGGGGGAATCCCAGGTATGGGGAGAAAATGCCTCGGTGAGGGTCATCACCACCGGCACAATGACCATGGCCGCCACAAACTGCGCCGGGGAAAATGCCGCATGATGCGCGGCAATCAAGGCAAGGCTGGCGATGAAAACGCATGCGCTCCCCTCCAGGGTCCGGAAATACTTTTTCCTGGTAAAAAGGGCATTCACCTGGTACCTGTGCCTGCCGAAACGCACCCCCACGGGTTCGGCAAGACCATCCCCTATGGCGGTAATCAGCAGAGGGAGGAGAATGAAACGCTGAAGATCGTAGTACGAAAAAAGGACAATCATGGGAACAATAACGACGTACCCCGCCACGACCTGCGTAAAAAGCCACAAAAGCGTATATGGGCGGTCCTCCGGGCGGTCAAAGGCTTTGAACATCAAGGAAATCAACGCGGACCGCTCCCGCAGGGGTTTAATGTAGACAAGCAGGATGGCCGTAAAAACGAGGCAGCTGATCACGATCAGGGGAAGCGTTTTTTCGTAGAAAATTACCTGATCCAGGTAAATGGGGATGAAAAAAAGAGAAAAGTGCATGATCTTACGCGTGTAGTTTACCTTTATATCTTTCCAGGTCACCAGGTGACCGCACCCTAACGCTATCAATCCTATAGAAAAAAATTTAACCGCCTGGTTCATGATGAATGCCGCTTCCATCACAAAATTTCCTTTCCTGTAATGACCGGTTTTACGGTGTTATTGACGCAGTGCCGGGGTTGCTCTGCGATAAATATCCGATACTATATAAAACAACGCTCCAATAAAACAAGCTGTTTTTCGCGTAACCCTTTTGAAATGGGGGATCCCGCAGTCACCTGCACATACAATTCTTTGCATTTATCAATAGGTATAACGCATAGGAAGACCTTGTAGGGGCACCCCTTGCGGGCGCCCTGATTCCGGGCACCCGCAAGGGGTGCCCCTACGGGCTCACATCCTGTGGGAATATTTTCATGTCTACACAAGAATGACAGGAGTAGTACATTCGCTGAACTGCCCCGCGGAAACGCTTTTTTCTGTCTTTTTGTCGGGCAACTATGGTACATTCGAAAATCCACTGTCGTAAAAACAAACGATTTTCTGAACCCATAACAAGGAGGTTTACAGATGATACCGGAAATAAAAAAAATCCTTTGTGCCACCGATTTGTCCGAAAACTCCCGCTTATCAATGGCATGGGCAATGGCGCTATCCAGAAAACATGATGCGCCGCTGCTGATGCTCAACGTGATCGAGGAAGTGGGCTCTTCCTCCCCCTCCCTTCAGTTCTATCTCACGGAGCAGGAATGGAAGGAGCTGAAGCAGCGGATCAACAACGAGGCAACAGATGTAATGAAGAAGAACCTGAGCGCGTTTTGCGATGAGGTTAAGGCGGAGATGCCGGAATGCGAATATGTTGCCGATGAAATCCTCGTGGTCAGGGGAAATCCTGTAGAAAAGATCATATCCACCGCCGAGGAGCGCGGATGCGATGTGATCGTTATGGGAACTACCGGCGCAGGCGGTCTGGTCGGCGTCATAATGGGTTCTACCGCCAGGCGCGTGGTCCGCAGAAGTCCGATTCCCGTTTTTATCGTACCCAGAAAAGAAGACCATTAATAAGGAGATCCGGTTCCCATGACCTTTGCCCCTCACCATCGAATTCTATGCGTATTGCCGGCCATGCTTATTCTGCTGTCCCTGGCCGCCTGCACGGGTTTTAAAAATGGCGTCTACGATACGGCCATAGGAAGGGAACGGAGGGAGGCGGGACTTGCGCCATCCACGCGGATCATTGACGGACTCGAAATTGCCTTTTTGGAAGGCACCGGAAAAGGCGACCACCCCACGCTGGTTCTGGTGCACGGGTTCGGCGCCAGCAAGGAAATCTGGCTGAGATTTTCACAGCAGGTGAAAAATGATTTTCACATCATCGCCGTCGACCTCCCCGGACATGGGGAGAGCGCAAAACCGATGGAAATGGATTATTGCATCCCGAACCAGGTTTCGTATTTACGGGCTTTTCTCGATGAAATGGATATAGACCGGCTCCATCTGGCAGGAAATTCCATGGGGGGGGCCGTCACGGCGCTTTATGCGGCCCGCTACCCCGATCAAATCGCCAGCATTACCCTGTTCAACCCTGGCGGGGTGTACGAATATGAAAGTGAACTGTCCCGCCACCTGGCCCGGGGGGAAAATCCCCTGATCGTGGAAAATGCCAGCGACTTCAGTTATCTGCTGGATTTTTCCATGGAGAAAAAGCCCTTTCTCATCTGGCCCATTACCAGCGTGATGGCGGAAAGAGCAGTGGCCAACCGGCCCATAAACGAAAAAATGTATCGCGATATCCGGCGGGATGCATACAAGGATTTCGGGGAAGTGCTGGCAGCAATCCAGGCCCCGGCCTTAATTGTCTGGGGGCGGCAGGATCGATTGATCCATTTTGAAAACGGCCGGGTATTCGATGAGAAGATTCCCGATTCCCGCCTGGTGATTCTCGATGAGATCGGGCACGCGCC
>JAWOAV010000170.1:0-5625 GCA_046498365.1 Desulfosalsimonadaceae bacterium | reverse complement strand
AGTCCCAGGTCTGTTGTATCCTCGGGCCCGGACAGCCGGTACAGGTCGACGTGGAAAAGGGGGAGCCTGCCGTCATATTCGTTGATAAGCGTATAGGTCGGGCTGGTAACGGGGTATTCCGGGGGGATGCCCAATCCCTGTGCAAGCCCCTTTACCAGAACCGTTTTTCCGCTGCCCAGATCGCCGGTCAGCGCGATAAAAATCGGCCGGTCGATCAATTCTCCGAGCGTGCGGCCACAATCAAGGGTTTCTTCCGCCGAGGCGGTGGTTATGCAGATGTTTTTCGTCATGGCGTTGGCCTGCCCCTTGTGCAAAAAGCTACAGCACCGGCGTATACGCCGCGGAAAGGTTGACAAAGGAACCGTCCATAATCGACTGGATGGTTTCAGGAATCACGCTCATGACATCGGTTGCAAGGTACCCGTAGCCGGCCCGGTTCTGCTGGAGCGTGTCTGCTGCAGCGCCGTGGAGATAAACGGCGATTCGAAGGGCGGCCCGGATGTTGTAATTCTGGGTGATGAAGCCTGCGATCATGCCCGTCAGGACGTCTCCCATGCCGCCGGAAGCCATCCCCGGGTTCCCCGTGGGGTTGACGTGCACACGGCCGTCGGGCATGGCGATAACCGTCCTGGCCCCTTTCAGGACGACGTATACCCCGTGGGTCTCGGCAAAAACGCGGGCGCATCCGATCCGGTCCTTCTGGACGGCCTCCGTGGAAAGCCCCGCCAGGCGAGCCATTTCCCCCGGATGCGGGGTGAGAACCACGTCCGCCGTTTTGTTTTTCAGGATTTTTGCCGCATTGTCCGCAATACAGTTGAGCCCGTCCGCGTCGAGCACCACGGGCACGGTGCTTTTACGGACAAGGTTTTCCACCAGCTTTTTCGTTTTCGGATCAACACCGATCCCCGGGCCAAGCGCGAGGCATCGCTTGTCGCCGAGAAGGGCAAGGAGTTCGTTTAAGACGGCGTTGGTCAGGATGCCCGAGCCGCTGTCCTCCATGGTATGGGTCATGGCTTCGCAGGCCTGGGATTCCACCGCGGTGTTGATGCTTTCGGGTATGGCGGCGGTTACGAGTCCGGCGCCGCAGCGCATGGCCGACATCGCCGTCATGACCGCTGCCCCGGTCTTGCCGCATGAACCGGCCGCAACCAGCAGGTGCCCTGTGTCCCCCTTATGGCTCTGGGCCGGCCGAACCCTCAGGGAGGCCCGTATTTCGCCGAGCCGGGACAGGTGCTGCCGGGGGGCGATATGTTCCACGACGAATGGCGGAATGCCGATGTCGATGATATGGAGACGGCCGGTGTAGAGCGCGCCGGGCATGAGGATGTGTCCGGTCTTGGCAAATCCGAATGTCGCGGTGATATCCGCCTTGATGCTTATGCCGCAGGGGGTGCCGGTTTCGGATCCGAGCCCGGAGGGTATGTCCACCGCGAATACCGGGGCCGGATGGCTGTTGATATAGCCGATTACCGTTTGAAAGCGGCCCTTTACCGTATCCGTAAGCCCGGTGCCCAGTATGGCATCGACCCACAGCCGGTTTTTCCCCATATTCGTCTTGTGGCGGACAAACGTGTTTTCATCGGGAACTTCGACCACCTCGACATCCAGGGCGGAGAGCAATTCCAGGTTCGCCAGGGCGTCTCCCCGGACCCGCTGGCGCTCGGCCAGCAGGTACACCGTGACATTGACGCCGGCCTGGGCAAGGTAGCGGGCGATCACAAAGCCGTCCCCCCCGTTGTTCCCCCGCCCGGCGACGACGGTGACGTCCCCGGCGTAAATATCCGGAAAATTTTCAAGAATGACCCGGGCAGCGCCGCGCCCGGCGTTTTCCATCAATACGCGGCCGGGCAGCCCGAAATTCTCAATGGTCATTTCATCCATGCGTCGCATTTCGTCGGCTGTCAGTAAATACATCGGTTACCTCCGGTTGCCGTTTATCCGCATTTTTGCACCAGCGCCTGCATTTCCGACACCGCTGCCGTCATCCCCGCGAGGACGGCCCTGGCGACGATGCTGTGTCCGATGGAGAATTCGTCAATGATGCCGGTGCCCGCAAATCGCTTGATCGTATTGTAGCAAAGGCCGTGTCCGGCGTTGACTTTCAGATCGAGATTCCTGGCGAGCCGCGCGGCGTCCACGATTTCCGAGAAGTGTCTTTCTTTGCTGGTTTTCGTCGACGCGTCGCAAAACCGGCCCGTGTGAATTTCGATCATTTCGGCCCCGGTTTGTGCGGCAGCCTCGATCTGGGCCTGGTCCGGGTCGATAAACAGGCTCACCTCGATCCCGTATTCGTGGAGGCGCGCCACCGCGTCCTTGACCTGCGGCGCATTGGCGCGGACGTCTAAGCCGCCTTCGGTGGTGATTTCGGTTCGTTTTTCCGGCACCAGTGTGACGATGTCCGGCCCGATTTCGCCGGCAATCCGGATCATCTCCCCGGTGGCGGCCATTTCCAGGATCAGCCGGGACAAAACGGTTTCCCGGAGCAGGCGCACGTCCCTGTCCTGGATGTGGCGCCGGTCCTCGCGAAGGTGGACGACAATGCCGTCCGCACCCCCAAGTTCGGCCAGAACCGCCGCGTGCACGGGGTCCGGGTAAACTCCCCCCCGTGCCTGGCGAAGGGTTGCCACATGATCGACATTTACAGCCAGTTGGGCCATTCTTTTGCTTCCTCCTTGTTTTGCCGCGCTATGACGGGCCGTTTTTCCGGCCTGCCAGCCCCTCTTTTTTGAGCATTTCCATGAGGGCCTCGCTTTTTTTCTCCATGCGCTGCGCGTCCGCATCCGGCGTTTCGTGGTCATATCCGAAAATGTGGAGCACGCCGTGCACCAGGAGCTGGGCAAATCGCTCCTCGAGAGGCATTATGGCCTCTTTTGCCTCGCGCATGGCCGTTTCCATGGATATAACGATGTCTCCCAGCATCTTTGTTTCGGGATGGACGTCAACAAAATCGCCTTCCGCCATGGAAAAAGAGATCACGTTGGTCGGCCAGGGCCGGTCGAAATACGCCCCGTTTATTTCTGCGATACGTTCGTCGTCCGTAATAAGAACGGACAGTTCCCCGTCAGGACTGCCCAAGTCGTTTAAGACTGCCTGCGCCGTTTTCCTGATTTGGTTCGCCGGTATTTTTTGCAGATTCTGTTCGTTTGTGATCAGGACCGCCATTTTCCTCCTTTTTCTGGCCGGTTTGCGGCTTGTCGGGATATTCCACGCGGTGGTGATGGATGCCGGTCAGGATTTTGACGTATGTCCTTGCAATGATATGGAGATCCTTCAGCGTAAGGGGGCATTCGTTGAGCTGGTTGTCCGAAAAGATCTTGTTAATCAGGAACTGGACAAGCCCCTGGAGTCTTGAGTGAGAAGGGTTCTCCAGCGTTCGCGAGGCGGCTTCCACCTGATCGGCCAGCATGACAAGGGCCGTTTCCTTGGTCTGGGGCTTGGGCCCCGGGTACCGGAAATGATCGATATTGATGGGCTGGTCTTTTTTCTGCTGCTTCGCCTTTTCATAAAAAAAGCTGATGGTGCTTGTGCCGTGATGCTGCTTGATGGCGTCGATGATTTCCGGTTCGAGCCGGTTTTCCCGGGCCAGTTCAACCCCGTTTTTGATATGGGAGATCAGTATCAGGCAGGACATGGAAGGGGCCAGCTTGTTGTGAATGTTTTTGCCGTTCTTCTGGTTCTCGATGAAATGCTGGGGGTTTTTCAGCTTTCCGATGTCGTGGTAGTACCCGCACACTTTTGCCAGAAGCGGATTGGCCCCTATCTCGGCAGCGGCCGCCTCCACCAGGGACCCTACGATCACGCTGTGGTGATATGTGCCGGGGGCTTCGAGCATGAGCCGGCGCATGAGGGGCTGGTCCAGGTTGGCCCGTTCGGCCAGGGTGGAGTCGGTGGTGTATTTGAAAACCATTTCCACCAGGGGCGAGACCCCGATCGTCAGGATGCCCGCGCTGATCCCGCCGAGAAAGGCGAATACGGCGTCCCACGAAACCCTGGCCGCACTTATCTCGGCGAGATAGATGGTCAAAGACGTTGCCATCACGATATTGAGCGCCCCCAGCTTGGCCCCGATGACGATGAAGTCCTTCCGGCGTCGGGCGTTTTGGATCCAGTAGGCGCCCACGATGCCGCTTGCCAGGAAATAGATACAATAGACATAGCTGTTTTCGAACAAAAGACCGGCAATAAGGGCGACCACGATGGCAAAGGGGAACGCCGCTGAAAATCCGGCGAACTGGCACACGGTCATCGCGGCCGCGGCAAGGGGGATGCCGTAGAACATGGATTCGGTGGTTAGCCCCAGGGCTACGTTTTCCGAGAAGGATATTGCCAGGGAAATCGACATCTGCGCAATGACAAAAAAGATGACGAGCACGCTTCCCATGAACAGGAGGTTCCGGTTCTGGTGCGCCTGCATGGAAAAGCGGTATGTCATGGTGATAAAATAGGTGATAACGAGCAGCCAGAAGATGATCAGCGCCGTACCGATGCGTTTTCCCAGCAGGTCGATGTCCTTGGCGTTATGGGTCAGGGCGTTGAGTTTGAGAATGTCCGTTTCGGTCACCCGCTGGCCTTCCCGAAGAATCATTTCCCCCTTCTTGATCTGGTACAAAATGGGCTTGATCTCTTTTTCCGCGGCCTGCTTCCGGTTTTCGGTCAGGGTCCGGTTCAGGGTGATATTGGGTTGGATCAGGCGCTGGGTGATGTCCACGATCAGGTTGACCAGGTTGTAGTCCTTCCCCCGTAAAAGCGGGTCCCCGGCGACCCGTACCATGGTTTTGGCCTGGTCCAGGCCGTAAAACTGCCGGAGATTCCACACGACGACTTCCTCCCCGGAGCCGATGGTTTTCAGCGTGATCCCCCGGTCCTGCTCCCGGAGCAGCATTTCCTTGTTGGAAACGACGCCGTTGTCCAGGATCCGGTTCAGTGTTTCATTGATCAATGCAGCGATCTCGGAGGAAAACCCCTCTTTTTCAAGTATACTGTAGGCCCCGGCGCTCACGGGTATACCCAGCATCGATTCGAATTCCGCCTTGGAGTCCCCAGCGCGCGTGTGCGAGGAGAGATTTTCGGTGCTGCTTTCCGTCGCGGGAGAAAAAGTTTCCGTTTCATCCGGCGCTCCGATGGGGGAAAGGGCGGACATGGCGAACGCTTTTTGCACCTGCCGGTTCAACTGCAGGGCAATATCCGGGTCATAATCGTAGACGGTTTGCACCTGGCTGCGCGCCTGCTGCCGTTTTTCAGCCGTGGCCGCGTCATCTTCGACAAAAAAGTCCCTCGGCGCCTTGATGTTTTCCTCCACAATATCGCCGACATCGTAGGCAGGAGGAGTGATCACCAGGTTGGGGTAGAAGATGAGCGTGGTCAGGATGGTCACCACCAGCAGGATGCCAATGGCGACGCCCCTGGCGGTTTTCTGTTTCTGCAGATGGATATCTGCAAGTTTCATATTCATATTTCGCTCACACACATACGAAAACGATTTTTACGCAATAATTCCCGGCGCAATGGCATCGCCATGACTTATCAGCAGTATGCATTGCATGCAAGCGTAAAATGGAGGACGCCATCAGCGATCATTTTCCCGTTTTTCCTTGCGTTCGTAAGCATCGATGATTTTTTGCACCA
>JAWOAV010000130.1:0-8869 GCA_046498365.1 Desulfosalsimonadaceae bacterium | reverse complement strand
ACGGCCGAAAACGTGGCCAACCGCTACAAGGTCACCCGGGAAATGCAGGATGAAATGGCCTACAATTCCCATATGAAAGCGGCCAACGCGAAGAAAAACGGCTTGTTCAAGGAAATCGTCCCGACTCCGGCCTCCAAGTTCGTGCAGAAAAACGGCGAATGGGTCGAAGAAACCTTCATCCAGGATTTCGATGATGGTATCCGGGAAACGACGACGGTGGAAGGCCTCGCCAAACTCCGCCCGGTGTTTGCGGCAAACGGATCGGTCACCGCCGGCAACTCGTCCCAGACCACCGACGGTGCGGCCGCCACGCTGGTTATGAGCGAAGAGGCGGTCAAGAAGTATAATGTCACCCCCATTGCCCGGATTGTCGGCTACACCGTTGCCGGTTGCAGAGCGGATGAAATGGGCGTTGGGCCCGCCTACGCGGTCCCCAAGGTGCTCAAGATGACGGGGCTCAAGGTGGAAGATATCGGTCTGTTTGAACTCAACGAAGCGTTTGCCTCCCAGGCCATTTATTCCATGCAGCAGCTCGGTCTCTATGATGACAAGAGCATTTGGGCGTCCGATTCGGACAAGCGGTTCGTCAATGTCAACGGCGGTGCCATTGCCCTGGGCCACCCGCTGGGCTGCACGGGCGCCAAGCTTTGTGCCCAGCTCATGAATGAAATGAAGGAGCGCGGCGTGAAATACGGCGTCGAGTCCATGTGCATCGGCGGCGGCATGGGTGCCGCAGCCGTGTTCGAACTGGTGTAGACGGCCTGAACCTTATTTACTAATTTTTGCATCTGTATAGACACGATAAATATTCCCACAGAATATGGGCCCGTAGGGGCACCCCTTGCGGGTGCCCTGATCCAGGGCACCCGCAAGGGGTGCCCCTACGAGGTCTTCCTTATCATTATGTCAATTGATAAATGCAAAGAATTGTAAATGTAAAAAACAAAAAAAAGCTGCCGGAAAATCCGGCAGCTTTTTTTGTCGTATTTTTTTGCTTCTATGCGTTGTTCTTTTCGAACGTTCGCATAAAATCAACCAGTTTTTCCACGTTTTCATAGGTGGCGGCGTTGTAGATGGATGCCCGGCATCCGCCCACTGAACGATGCCCCTTGAGGCCGCCCAGGCCGTTTTGCGTTGCTTCGGCGATAAATTTCTTTTCCATGTCTTCCGACGGCAGCCGGAAGGTGACGTTCATGAGGGAACGGCTGTCCTTGTCGGCTGTCGGCTGGTAAAAGGTCGTTTCATCCATGAAACCGTAAAGAAGATCCCCTTTTTTCCGGTTGATCTTTTCCATCTCGGCCAGCCCTCCGACAGTCTCCTCGAGCCATTTGAGCACAAGCTGCACCATGTATATGGCAAAGCACGGGGGGGTGTTGAACATGGAATTTTTGGATGCGTGGGTCCGGTAATCCAGCATGGTCGGCAGGCCGTCCGGGATAAGCTTCAGCATGTCGTCGCGGATAATGACCATGCATACGCCTGCAGGGCCGATGTTTTTCTGTGCGCCGGCATATATCATTCCGAACTTGCTCATGTCCAGGGGGCGGCTCATGAAATCCGAGGACATGTCCGCCACCAGGGGTACGTCGCCGGTATCCGGAAACCGGGCCCACTGGGTCCCTTTAATGGTGTTATTGGAAGTGATATGCGCATAGGTGGCGTCCTTGTTAAAGCGGATATCTTTTGGAATGTAGGCGAAATTCCGGTCTTCGGAAGAGGCCACGACCGTATGCGCCTTGTTTTGAATCCCGGCTTCTTTTATCGCCTTGGTGGACCATGTGCCGGTATTGACATAATCCGCCGTGCGTCCGTCAGTAAGAAAGTTCATGGGGGCCATGGCAAACTGAAGGCTGGCGCCCCCCTGCAGAAACAGGACGTGATAATCGTCGCCGATTTGTAAAAGCCGCCTGGTGCGGGCAACCGCGTCGTTGATGACATTGTCGAAGGGCTCGGAACGGTGACTGATTTCAACGATTGACATGCAGCATCCCTGGAAATCCAGAAGCGATGCCTGGGCTTCTTTCAGTACGGGCTCGGGAAGCGTCGCCGGCCCGGCATTAAAGTTGCAAATTCGGTTAGTGGACATGTTGATCTTCCTCCTGTTTTTTGGAACCAGTTTATGGTAGTGAATATATGGAATTGAATCAATGCGGTAGAAATAAATTATCCAATTTACCAGTATATGGAAAAAAAGTCAACCCAAAATGGGAATATACCCACATCTTTATTGACAATCCTGCGTGTTTTACATACATAACAGGTGAACGGTAAGCACAGGGCAGCAAGGAAATCCCTGCAGAAACATTGAACAAAGCGGGAGAAGGGAAATGAAAATTATCAACTATCCTTCGGCGGATGCGGAAGAGCGGATCGCGGCGATCATCAGCCGGGGATTGATATATGAAAAAGACGACGTGGACGCGGTCAATCACATCCTGGCGGACATAAAAGCACGCGGTGACGATGCCGTGATCGAATACACCAACCGCTTTGACGCACCGGAAATGAAAATTGCGGACATGACGGTTACTCCGGAAGAAATCGTGTCTGCCGGAAAAAGCGTTGATGACGCTTTTATCTCGGCGCTTTCCCGGGCGGCCGGGCAGATCGAATCCTTTCACCGGCGCCAGCTTGAAAATTCCTGGTTCGACGCCCCGAGACAGGGTGTGATTCTGGGGCAGATGGTGAACCCGGTGTCTGCCGCGGGGATTTACGTTCCCGGCGCCAGGGGGGGTACGACGCCGCTGGTCTCCTCCGTGCTGATGGGGGGCATTCCCGCGAAGATCGCCGGGGTTAAAAGGCTTGTCATGGTCACGCCGCCGACTGCGGACGGCAGCGTGAATCCGCATCTTCTGGCGGCGGCAAATCTCATCGGGATCGATCAGGTCTACAAGGCCGGCAGCGCCTGGGCGATCGCCGCGCTCACGTACGGGACAAAGACCATCGATCCCGTGGACGTGATCGTGGGGCCGGGAAATGTATATGTCACCCTGGCCAAAAAGATGGTCTCCGGTTTGGTGGGTATTGACGGCGTGGCCGGTCCCAGTGAAATACTGGTTATTGCGGACAGTCACGCCGATCCGGATTACATCGCCGCGGATCTCCTTTCCCAGGCGGAGCACGATCGGATGGCATCGGCCGTCCTGGTCACCACGTCCAATGATATTGCCCGCGCGGTTTCCGCTGCTTTGCAAGGGCAGTTGCCGCAGCTTTCGCGCGGGGATGTTGCAGCGGCCTCTCTGGAGAGTTTCGGTGCCATTCTGGTGGTACCCGACATGGAAGCAGCCATAGAAATTGCCAACCGGATCGCCCCGGAGCATCTTGAGCTTCAGGTGCGAGACCCGTTTGACTGGATCGGTTCCGTAAAAAATGCCGGGGCTGTTTTCATGGGAGCGTATACCCCCGAACCCGTTGGCGACTATATTGCCGGGCCCAATCACGTGCTGCCCACCGCAGGAACGGCCCGGTTCTCCTCCGCCCTGTCTGTTGGCTGCTTCATGAAGCGCACCAGTTTGGTCTACTATACGGCCGGGGCCTTTTACGACGAAGCCGAAGATGCCGTGCGATTGGCCGAAATCGAAGGGCTCGGCGCGCATGCCGAGTCCATGCGGATACGGATGAAAAAAAGACAGGGGTAATTTTTTGTCTTGACAGTTGGACAGGGCGGCGTTACTAAAATAGCTTTTGAGTATTTGCTCAAAAAAAGGTGAGGGTATGGGACGACCACATAAGAAACGATTTGTATCGCATAATCCCGGGGTAAGCTACTTCAAGCCAAGGGGCATCCCCATGGTCAAGCTATCGGAAAGCCGCCTGGCCATCGATGAATGTGAAGCCCTGCGGCTTGCCGATTACATGGGGTATTCCCACGAGGAGGCAGGGGAGGAGATGGGCGTATCGCGCGCCACTTTCGGCCGCATTATCGAAAAAGCCAGAAAAACGGTTGCGGATGCATTGATCAACGGGAAAGCGATCCGTATCGAAGGGGGTAATTATCAGTTTGTGGACGGGGAGCGCCGTTTTGCGTGTTCCTGCTGCAATTACGACTGGGTTATGGAATGCGGGACGCCCAGGCCTGACGCCTGCCCGGAATGCGGAGAAAAAGAGGTCGAGCGCGTCATTCCCATCCAGGAGGAGTAAGTTTACTGCGCGTTATAACCATATATCTTGTATTTTTAAATGTTTTCCAGAAAAAGGAGAGCGAAAAATGGGTGAATGTCAACAGCCCGGCTGCAACAGCGGCGGTCCGCAGAATGCCGGCCAGGAGAGTGATGAAAATGTGAAAAAAGCGTTGGCCAGGATCAAGCACAAATTCCTGGTGATGAGCGGCAAGGGAGGTGTGGGGAAAACCAGCGTCTCGGTCAACATGGCCATGGCCCTTGCGGAAAAAGGGTTTAAAGTCGGGATCATGGATGTGGACGTCCATGGTCCGGATGTGCCGAGAATGCTAGGGCTGACGGGTGTGAAGGCCGGCAACGCCGGAGAGAAGCTCGAACCTCTGCATTATTCGGACAAACTTTCCGCCATTTCCATCGAGGGGATACTGCCGGACAACGATACGGCGGTGATCTGGCGGGGTCCATTGAAGCATGCAGCCATCACGCAGTTTATCACCGAAGTCAACTGGGGAGACCTGGATTACCTGATTATTGATTCCCCTCCCGGTACCGGGGATGAACCCATGAGCGTTGCCCAGACGGTAACCGACGCCCATGCCATCGTGGTGACCACTCCCCAGGAGGTGGCCCTGTCGGATGTGCGCAAATCCATCAATTTCTGCAAAAAGCTCAATCTGGATATTTTCGGCATCGTCGAGAACATGAGCGGCTATGCGTGCCCCCACTGTGGAAAAACCATCGAACTTTTCGGCAGCGGCGGCGGCGAAAAAACCGCCAAACAGTTTGGCTTGCGGTTTTTGGGGCGTATCCCCTTTGATCCGAACATGGTCAAAGCCGGAGACTCCGGGAACGCGTTTCAGCTTGCCTACAAGGATTCCCCGGTAACAAAAGCACTTCACGATATCGCCGATATCATGGCAAACGCCTGATAGGCGGATTTATTCGGCTGCGCTCCCGCGTTTCTTCGCGGGGCGCAGCTTCCAGCAGCACCGAAAGCCCACTTATCCACCTTCCGGATTTTTCCCCTGTTCCGCCCCCATTCCGCTCGTTTGATCAGGCACTGGTTTTTTGTTTGAAATTTTTCAATTCAGAGACATATTTTGTATGTAGAATCGTTGCGAGTGGCACCGGTTTTTTTCCGACCGTATCCGAAAGCCGTATAATACAGAAACAGGAGGTCCTTTCCATGAACGATCGTTTCGTATTCAGGTATATCGTCATTGCCGCAGTCCTGGTTTTGGGCGTTTTGTGGACGCTTGGATCCGCAGCCCCGCAGCAGGCCGATTATCCCAATGCCCAGTTTATTACCGATGCCCGGTGGTTGCATGACCACCTGGACGATGAAAATCTGGTGATTGTGGATGTCCGGACCGAAGAATATTTTGACGACGAGGTGATCCCGGGTGCCATCCGGATGCAGTGGTCCGATTTTCGGTTCAACGATATCGGAAAAAATCTGGCTTCCGTATTCAAAGGGGTCCAGGCAGCCCAGGAAATTCTGGGCCGCCACGGCATTGCCCCAACGGATACCGTGGTGCTCTATGATTCGGTCTCCAGGGACGGGGGGGCCACCGCCTCCTACGTATTCTGGATTCTTGATGTGATGGGTCATGAGAACAAGAAAATTCTGGAGCGGGGCATCGATGCCTGGAAGGAGGCAGGCTACGAAGTGGCAGACCAGCCGCGAAAACCCGAACCGGTTTCTTATCAGCCTTCCCAAGGCAGTATCCAGAAGAACCTGCTCATTGATGAAAAATTCGTTTACCAGCGTTTGGGAGATTTTTATTATCAGATTGTGGATGTGCGTTCCCGGGAGGAGTACCTTGGGGAAAAAGGGTCCAAGGGCCTGGATGGTACCCCCTTGAAGCTGGGGCATATCCCCACTGCGGTCAATATCAACTACCAGGACGCATGGACGGACCCGGAAACCAAGGCCATCAAATCCTACGCCGAACTGCAGGCCCTTTACAAGGGGCTCGATCCGTCCAAGGGCGTGATTGTTTACTGCGCTTCCGGGAGGCGCAGTTCTTTTTCCTACTTTGTGCTTCGGTTGATGGGATTTGAAAATGTCTACACGTACGAGGCGTCGTGGAACGAATGGGGCAATCCGGACGGTTTTCTGCCGGTGGAAACCCGTGAAAACCAATTGTCCGGAGATTTTCTCCCGGAGCCGGTAGAAATGACCGGTACCGTCCAACCTGCCGGAAGCGCTCCGGCAACATCCCGGCCGAGCGGTGACGAACCTTCCGGCGGCTATGTATCCTGTGGAGGTTGATCATGCAGAAAAATCAATTGTCATCACCATACTGGAAATGGGTTCCGGCCGGCTTTGCCCTGGCGGGAGTGATCCTGTTCATTTTTGTCACTTTTGGCCCTCCTGCCTCGTCTTCCGGATTTGTGGCAACATTGAAAGGCGCAATTGAACCCCTGGCCCCGGCCTATGTAGAAGAAAAAGTCCATTACCGCATGTCCGGCGGCCCCGGTGCATGGGTCTTCGCTTTTGTTCTGGGCATGGCCATCGGCGGATTTATTGCCGGGCGCACCTTTCCTATTCAGGTTCGCGACATTCCGGAAATATGGGAAAAACGATTCGGGAGCAGCCGGCTCAAACGGTATTGTGCCACTTTTGCCGGCGGATTTATCATCCTTTTTGCATCCCGGCTTGCGGGCGGCTGCACCTTGGGGCTGTTTATGTCCGGATCCACCCAGCTGGCTGTCAGCGGCCTGTATTTTGGCGTGCTGATTTTCGCCTTTGCCATGTTGACGGCCCGCATTGTGTACGGCAATGTCGGAAAGGAGGAAAAATGAGTACGCAGATATGGCTTGGCCTGCTCTCAGGCGTTGCGTTCGGTTTTGTGATCCAGCGGGCCGGCGCCACCAATGCGAATAAGATGGCCCGGGCACATTTGATGATAGAAGCCGATATTCCCCGGTTCATGCTTCTGGCCGTGTTGCTTTCGGCAATCGGGCTGGTAGGGCTGCAGGCGTCCGACGTGGGACGTACCCTGATTATCCCCACCAGTTTGGTGGCCACGGGAATCTCCGGCGTATTGTTTGGCATCGGCTGGGGACTTTGTGGTTACTGCCCGGGTACGATGTGGGCGGCGGCAGGCGAGGGGCGCATGGACGCCATTTTTGCTTTTCTCGGCGGGCTTGCCGGAACGGCGGTGTTTGCCCAGGTCCATGAAACCCTGATCCCGCTGCTGCATGCGCCCACCAATATGGGGCAGATCACGCTGGCAGACTGGTTCGGCAGCAGGCTGATCGGCGCAGCCGTTTTTGTCGTGGTGTTTGCCGTCTGCATCTGGGGCATCGGAGTGTTCTGGGAAAGGAACGGGGATGCGAAAACCTTTTAAATTCATGGTTTTCTCGGCTGTATTTGCCGCCCTTTGTCTTTTTGCCCATGGGTGCGGACAATCCGGCGACAATGTCCAGGCCCTGGAGGTACCCCGGGGGTATGTGCCGGAAATACGGGTGGAAGTCGAGGATCGAATTTTCGGTTTTGGCCCGTTTGTGGGATACTATTTCAAGCCGGAAACCCCCGGTGATTTTACCCGGCTGAAGTTTATCTGCTTTAATGAGCGCAGTTTCTATACCCGGGACCTTCCGGAAAATGCCAAGCTTTTTGAGGGGACGGCCGTATTGACCCGCCTGCCCGATGCCGATTTTGATTTGCCCGAATCCGCCCGGATCAACCCGGTGTTTTTTTCAGAGGCACCCCCCCAATGGCTGGGCGCCCGGCCCGAACCCAAAGACGTATTTGTCCATTTCCATTCCTGCTACGACGTCCAGGGCCCGGTGATGACCGGATACTGGATCCGGCACGATGCCGTTGCGGCATTCACCTATGACATGGGCGGCCGGGTGGGGCCGGACAGCCCTCTCTACCACGAGGCAACGCCCGGAACGGACAAGGATTTTGCCCGAATCATCGAATTTGACTACGGCCCGGACCGGTAACGGCTGGGATTTCGGGCCGATCTTTACATGAGGTAAAGAACCAACCGGCCGTATCGTCGAAAGCGCGTTTGGATACATGGGAGAGAAAAAATAGTTCCCCCTGTCTATCCGGTTGGGAGGCAACGTTTCCGCGTGATTCCTTTTTCCCTTTTCTGCGCTGGATCAGCCGGGTCGCTGAATGCCATATTTTTTCATCCACTTCCAGACCGTTACCCGGCTGATGCCCAGCATTCGGGCCGTTTTTGACTGATTCCAGCCGCATTGTTCCAGGCTCTACTTGTGTGGCGTACCGATGTACGCCTCGGCCCCAGCCCTTGATTTCCTTGCCACGACGAAAAGCTCCTCGTTGCCAACTCGAAAACTTCACTGTGTCCATCCGGGGTTTCCGGATGGACACTAATTACGACTTAAATTCTCTGCACATTCGCCGACTGAGGGCCTTTCTGACCTTCAGTGACATCGAAGCTGACGCGGTCTCCCTCGCCGAGAGATTTGAAGCCATCGCCCTGGATCTGAGAAAAATGAACAAATACATCCGGTCCATTGTCCTGTTCGATAAAACCAAATCCCTTTGCGTCATTAAACCACTTCACTGTACCTTCTGCCATTTTCTTCTCCACGTCCCCCTCTGGGAACTTTTGGTCGTGCGAGTCCTTGATGCTCAAAATAAAAAACACACGCCAAGAGGGCCTGTGTTTTTGCTTCAAGTTGACACCTTGTCAATTTGGCGAGCGATGAAAAACTTACACAAACTTGCTTTAAGTGGACCGACTCTAACATGATAGACTCTT
>JAWOAV010000057.1:0-5249 GCA_046498365.1 Desulfosalsimonadaceae bacterium | reverse complement strand
GAAAAAACAGCGAATACGATCATTCTTCATGGTGGTTGATTCTAAACACGCTTTTGCCATTCAAAGCTTGATGCCCGATAATGGCCCCGGCGGCACTCCAGCACTGGTTCCGGGTCCCCCCCGGGCTGAAATTTTTTCCATTGATGTATTCCGGAAAACTCCAATCTTCGGCATTCATTTCGGAGGCGTTGGCTGCATGAACACCTTCCAGGTAGCGCCGGGCAGCATCTTTTTTGTTGCGCCGGGCAAGGTCGGCTATGTAAAAACCGGTGATCATAGGCCATAGACCGCCGTTGTGATATTCATAAGGCCTGTTTTTGAAAGTATATGAAAACGTAATATTCAGATCTTTCCAGTCTTTGTCAAGCGGGGTGATTACCGGATGAAAAGCCGGCAACAGACGTATGCGGAAGTTTTCCGTTAAATCCGTGATATAGGTGTCGACCGTTTCCCTGCGGCTGTGCTCGGAGACCTCTAATAATGATACCAGCACATTAGCAAAGCCGTCGAAACGGTATCCATAACCGTGAGGCGAAAAAAACGGCATCCAGTGATGGTTGGCGCATCTTGTGGCAGCCTTCTGTCCCTTTTCGTAGAGGATTTCATGATAAACGTCGTCCGGAACGGCTCCGTCTTCATCAAACCAGTAATTGTCCCGGATGAGGTGCTTGAGCCGGCTGACGCGACGGCGGAGGTCATGGTCAGGCGATCCATGAGCGTACTGATGGATAACGCACAGCGTGCGCAAGGCCTGCAGGTAAAGCAGTTGATCATAGAGGATATAGCCGTTATGAATGTATTCATCTGCCCAGTCTCCGGTGGCCGGAATGTACAGAAGGCCACGGTTGTTGAACTCCCAGGCCCCCAGCAAAAAATGCACTTTTTCCACAACCGGAATCATATGGTCCAAAAAGGTGTCGTCTCCGGTGGCTTTCCAGTACTCCCCGCATCCGATCATAAACCAGAGGTCCGCATCCACCCTGCCGGTCATGCCCCCATAGCTGATACGTCCGCTTTGTGGGTCGACATTGCTGGGTATCTCTCCGTGAGGTCCCTGATATTCCGCCAGCGTTTCGAGGGTATGCCGGAAGGTGTCGATCAAATCGGCGTTATCCGTCATCAACGCAGCCAGTCCGATGATGACGCCGTCTCGTGCCCAAATCCTCCGATAATTGGTTTTGTCCGTAGGGCTGGCCAGAAAACCTTCGGGTCGGCTGCACTCGGAAAGCAAGCCGCACGCGCGCCCATAACCTTCCGTAATGAATTTTTCGTCTTTTGGGGACGGGGTCATGTTTTTGCTTCTCACGGTGTTACCCCAAAGCAGCCTCTATCAGCCACAATGGCATTCTAAAAAATATCGAATACTCTTTTAAAATTTGAAACGCTCGGTTTTGAGAAAAATAAAGCCCCAAACGATCATGTTAAAAAAATGCGAAGAAGACTTCCCTCGGGGTCTTTTTACTGATATTGATAGGAATAACGACAAAAAAAGTCAACGGAAATATCGGAATTCTAAATTTATTCAAAATACTCATGAAAAATATTTTTAAGGTGTCAAAAAACTGCTGGAAACTGGTGTCGGCAAATCGTGCCGCGTTCATTATTGACGGCCAAGACTATTTCCGGGCGCTGCATGAGGCGATGCGACAGGCGCGACGATCCATCATGATTGTCGGCTGGGATCTGCACAGCGAGCTGCGAATGATTCGAAACGGCAACCGTGACGGGTATCCGGATCATCTGGGGAAGTTTCTGGACTTTTTGGCTAAAAAAAAGAATGACCTCCGGATATATCTTTTGAGTTGGGATTTCGCCATGATCTACGCCATGGAGCGCGAATTCTTTCCGCGATATAAACTCAAATGGCGAACCCACAACCGCATTCGGTTTTGCCTTGACGGCGAACACCCCGTCGGAGCTTCCCAGCACCAGAAAGTGGTTGTCATCGATGATTCCGTCGCCTTTGCAGGGGGACTGGATCTGAGCAAATGGCGCTGGGACACCTCTGCGCATCATCCCGAAAACAATCGGCGGGTAGACCCGGACGGCAAATCCTACCCCCCGTTTCACGATGTGCAGATGGTTGTGGACGCAGAGGCGGCAGAGGCTTTGGGGGAGCTGGCAAAAAATCGCTGGAAAAGAGCTATGGGAAAGATGCCGGAAATCGACGAACGAGTTGAAATCGTCGATCCCTGGCCGTCCAGCGTAACGCCTGATTTCAAGGAGGTGAGAATTGCCATCGCGAGGACCCTGCCTGCTTTCAAAGAGTATCATGAAGTGCGCGAGGTGGAACAGCTCTACCTTGACAGCATCGGTGCGGCGCGCAAGTTCATCTATATCGAAAACCAGTACCTGAGCTCCTATCATATTGGTGAAGCGTTGAAATCATGCCTGAAGCAAGTGGACGGCCCGGAGGTGGTTCTCGTCTTACCCAAAAAGACGGGCGGCTGGCTGGAGCAGCATAGCATGGATGTTCTGCGAGGACGAATCCTGCGCAAATTGAAAGAACCCGACCCTCATAACCGGCTGCGCATCTATTATCCGCAGATTGCCGTAACTCCCGATGTTGATCTCATGGTGCACGCCAAGGTGATGGTGATCGACGATCATTTTGTACGCATAGGCTCTTCCAACCTGAGCAATCGATCCCTTGGGCTTGACTCGGAATGCGATTTGGCCGTGGCCGCTGAAAAAGGATCAGCGGAAGAGAAGATCATATCCGACTTTCGCAATGGCCTGATGGCTGAACATCTCGGGGTAACAAGCCACGCTGTGGCACAGGCGTTTGACGTCAAGAAATCGCTGATTAAAGCCATCGAGTCATTGCACAAAGGCGAACGTTCCCTTAAGCCTTTGGAGTTTGACGTTCCCGAGGAAATCGATCAGTGGATACCCGAATCCGAATTGCTGGATCCGGAAAAGCCCCTGGAGCAGGAAGATCTTTTCGAATATTTTGTCAGCTCCGACCGAACACTTCCCGCCTACCGGCATTTCTTAAAAATCATCCTGACCATTGCCGGTTTCCTGTGCCTGACCGTATTGTGGCGCTGGAGCCCCATGGGCGAATGGATCGATGTTGACGCAGCCATGGTCGCTGCGGCATGGGTAAAACAACAGTCGCTCACCCCGTTACTGGTTCCCGCTGCCTATATGCTTGGGGGGTTGGTCTCTTTTCCGGTTACGTTGATGATCATCGCAACGGTGATTATTTTCGGCCCCTGGTGGGGGCTGTTTTATGCTCTGGTCGGCGCGGAACTGAGCGCCCTGCTGCTGTTCTTTGCCGGTCGGTGGCTGGGTCGGGATACCGTGAGCCGGTTTGCCGGCAGTCTGTTCAACCGCCTGAATCAAAAGCTCTCCAAGTCGGGGCTTATCGCCGTCATCAGATTTCGGATTATTCCGGTGGCGCCGTTTTCAGTGATCAACGCGATCGCCGGTGTGTCCGAGATCCGGTTGCAGGATTTTGCCCTCGGCTCTTTAATCGGATTAATCCCCGGCGTTATTGCCATAGTGATTTTTGCGGACCGGATTTCCGAATCCCTGCAACGTCCGGACCTGTTCAATATCTCGGCCCTGCTGGGCACAATTATCATTTTGGCCGCCGCGCTGTTCGTTCTTCGCAGATGGCTGCATCACAGGCATTCAAAAAAGAAAACAAACCACGGCGGTTCGTAATAGAAAAAATATTTGATGTGTTTGATTTATTATACATTTTGGAAACTTCAACTACATTTTCATCCCTCTTGTATAAATGAGATATAAATTGATAAAAAAGATTGAAAAAATATTCCGCAGGGGGTATTCCTCAATACAGTATAAGGCTTGATGGATAGGGTATCCCCTATAGTCGCATTAAAAATACGCCAAAAATATATTTTATCATAATATTTCTATAGGTTACGCATATCGCACAGAGGCTTTTGGAGTAAACTCATCGTGAATTCCAGGAAAAAACGTTTCGTAAGGCAAATTTTTAACCCGTCGGGAAAGCCCATGATGAGACCGTAATTCCTTCGTTGCCAAGGGTTCGCGGTAGTTTACTACAGCGTCACCCTTGGACGCCTTGGACTTACGACATCCTGAGCTTTTGCAACGATAGGGTATCCTTATAATAGACGGTTGTGAAACGGAGAAAGGGCCATGGCACACCGGGTCAGGAGCATTGAAATTACGAAGATAGAGCCCAATTGCCGCTGTGTTTACGATCTTGACAGCATCGACCAAATGATCCGGAGTATCCGGAGGAACGGCCAGATCAAAGCGATCAAGGTTTGGTTCAGGGGCAGATGTTTCCGGATTCTGGACGGAGAAAAACGCTGGAGAGCCTGCAAAAAATTGGGCATTTGTGAAATGAAGGCAATTATCGTGGAAGACACGGATGAATAAAATGTAAAATGTCTGGAATGCAAATTCAAGTTTTACGGAAAAATTCATGAATATTGTATGCTGCTTAAAACAGGTTCCGGATACGGCCCAGATTAAAATCGACCCTGAAACCAATACACTGATTCGGGCCGGGGTTGAATCCATTTTAAACCCATACGACCTGGTGGCCCTGGAACAGGCGGTCCGGTTAAAAGAAATTCACGGAGGAAACGTAACCGCCGTCAGCATGGGGCCGCCTCAGGCGCAATCGGTTCTGCGCCTGGCACTCTCCATGGGTGCCGACCACGGAATTCTTTTATCGGACCGGGCCTTTGCCGGGGCCGACACCCTGGCCACCAGTTATACCCTGACCATGGCCATAGAAAAAATCAGTGCCCGATCCCCCGTTGATCTGATTCTGTGCGGCAAACAGGCCATCGACGGTGACACGGCTCAGACCGGGCCCGGCATTGCCACCCGCATGAAAATCACTCAGTTAACCTATGTTTCAAAGGTGCAATGGCTCGACCCGGAAAAAAGAGAAATTCAGGTTATTCGCAAGTTGGACAAAGGAACCGAGGTAATCCGCGGCAAGCTTCCGGCACTTTTAACCGTGGAACTGGAACTTGTCAAGCCGCGCCGGGCAAGTCTGCCGGCCTTGATTCACTCGCTAACGGCATCCCTTGATATCTGGAATGCCGAAGATATTTCCGCAGTCAAAAATATGGTCGGAATCAAGGGGTCTCTACCTGGGTCCGAAAGATTTCTTCTCCGCCTGCCAGGGAGGGGGGACCGAAATTCTATGCCGACCCGGATCCCGAACCGGCCGTCTCCGAATTCCTGAACATTCTTTCGGACCGTGATATTTTTTCCTCCAAACGTTTAAC
>JAWOAV010000150.1:0-6069 GCA_046498365.1 Desulfosalsimonadaceae bacterium | reverse complement strand
ATCCTCCTGTTTGTGCTTTTTCCCCGCCTGGAAGGCAGTCTGGTGGGGTTTTCACAAACCAATATGGGCCAAACCGGATTTTCCGATCAGCTCAGCCCGGGATCAGTGGCAAACCTGGTGCAAAACAACGAGGCGGCCTTTCGCGCGCAGTTTGACGGCCCTGTGCCCCCCCCGGAGCAGAGATACTGGCGAGGGGTTGTGTTTTCGCGGTTTGACGGCCGGGCCTGGCACAGTGCCGACCGAATCCCGGAACTGGATCAATCCATCCAGGGCGCCGATGCGGTGGAATACACCATTTCCCTTGAGCCCCACAACCAGCAATGGATATTTGCCCTGGATCTGCCCGCAAAGGCCCCTTCGCGCCGGACAACGCTGAAGCGGGATTTCACGGTTGTGTCCGGGCGCAGCATCACCCGCAAGCGCAGATACCAGATGCGCTCCTATACCCGGTATAACACCGCCGTGGTGGATTACGGGGTCCAAGACGCCCTGCAGCTGCCGCAAAAAACCAACCCGCGGGCCCGGGATCTGGCCGTAAACCTGGCGGAAAATTCCACGGGATTTCAGGAAATTGTGGCCAGCGCGCTTTCTTATCTCAGGGACAACGACTTTGTCTACACCCTGCAGCCCCCGCTTTTGGGAGATGCCCCGGTTGACGATTTCCTGTTTGAATCCCGCAAGGGCTATTGCGAGCATTATGCATCCGCCTTTGCTTTTGTGATGCGGGCCGCCGGGGTGCCGGCGCGCATTGTGGGCGGATATTTGGGCGGGAAGATCAATCCCTGGGCGCAATACCTGATCATCCGGCAGTCTGACGCCCATGTCTGGGTGGAGGTCTGGTATCCGGAGAAAGGATGGACCCGGGTTGATCCCACCCTTGAAGTGGCCCCGGAGCGCCTGGACCAGGGAGCTGCCGGCTCGCTTCAGCAAGGAGAACTGGGGGGAAATTTTGCCCGCAAATACTTAAAACCCATTACCTCGTTTATTGACCAGGTCCGGCTCGGCTGGGACGCCCTGAGCCTTCAATGGGAGGCTTGGTTTTCGGCTTATTCCAAACAGCAGCAGCAGACCCTGCTAAAAGCCCTGGGAATTGACACCCAGACCTGGAAAGGCCCCCTGCTGATGCTTCTGGCAGGCGCAGCCGGGGCAGCAGGCCTGTTTTTGCTCTACACCCGGTTCCACAAGCAGGTTGCAGGGATGAAAACAGCGCCCGAAGCCCGGTATTATGAAAAATTCTGCACAAAAATGGCCCGGGCCGGCATTGTCCGGCCGGCCCACATGGGCCCCCTGGAATTTGCCGGCTATGTTGCGGAAAAACGCTCGGATCTGGAAAAACCCGTGCATGAAATCACCCGCCTTTATATCGCCCTTCGTTACCGACAGACAGCAGGAGAAAACACCCGCAAACGGTTTATCGCCAAAGTCCGGGCCTTTGACCCGGCAAAAGACAGGCCTTCTGTTTGAAGTTTTACCCGAAACCCGGAAACCCAAAATAACCGTTTGCGCGTGGGCTATGGGGTGGTGCCGCCCTGGCGTTCGCGCACTCGGGCCGGGCAGTTCTAAGGCTTGCTTCGCTGCGGCCGAAGTAATTCGGCCGCGGCCGCTCCGCTTCGCCAAGAACTGCTGGCCGGCCCAACGTGCAATGCGCCCGCCAGGGCGGCACCACCCCATAGCCCATGGAACCTCTTTGATGCTTGTAAATAGTGCCCGAACGAAAACCAGGATTTTTCGTCAAGGTCAAGGACGGCGAAAATTTTAACCGCAGGAATACTCGACGTATTTTGAGGATTAAAATTTGAGCCGGACGCAGAGATTGGCGGAAAAAACGGTTTTCGTTCAGGCACTAAATAACCAATCCAAAACAAGGATGAAAGCCATTGGTTTTCCACGTCCCTGCGCGACTCTTCGGCGACCGGCCATGCGGCAGGTCCGGGGCGGGTTGCGAGTCGCATTGAGCGCGCAAGCGGTCAGCAGGGAGCAACCCGCCCCGGGCCTGCCGCATGCGAAGACTGCAACGCAAGAAGATACCGGAATTTGACTTTGCCTGTGATCAGACATAATTTTTGAGTGCGGAAAACAGCAGTCATATATTGATGATCACAAAAATAAGAAAGGAGAGACAACAATGGCAAAGGATATTTTTCCGCTGCCCTTTGAGATCCCGGACATGCACTACGGACATGAATCCCACCTTTGCGTGGCAAGTGCGGTAGGGTTTGTGAAAAACAATACAGAAGACTACAAGAAATATGTCCGCGACCCGCAGTTTGTCTGCAAAAATTGCGGCCGTGCGGCAAACAGCGCAGAATACCTCTGCGAGCCCGAAGAACTGTAATTTTCTGTTATCTCAACTGCGTTTCAGACAAAAAAACCGGCTGGTGCAAAAAATGCTGCACCAGCCGGTTTTTATTTCTCTTTTGGCGAAAAGCCGCAGCAGAAACTAGAGTTCCTGGATTTTTTCCGTGAGTTCGGGGATGAACTCCAGAATATCGGCTTCCACGCCCACGTCTGCCACCTGGAAAATCGGGGCCTTGGGGTTTTTGTTCACGGCAATGATAAAGGGATTGCCCTTGATGCCGCCCAGGTGCTGGAACGAGCCGCTGATGCCCATGGCCATGTAAACCTTGGGTTTTACGGTCTTGCCGGAAGTTCCCACCTGACGGGCTTTTTCCAGCCACTTGGCGTCCACGATGGGCCGGGAGCAGGAAACGTCTGCGCCCATGGCCTCGGCGAGTTCGAATACGATCTCGAGATTGTCTTCATCCTCGATGCCGCGGCCAACCGATACCAGCACGTCAGACTTGGTGATATCAACTTCACCGGCCTCTGCTTCCAGCACCTCGATGAACTTGCGTTTGGCCGAAACATCGCCGATTTCACCGGATTTGTCCACCACTTCACCGGCCTGGCCCTCGGCGGCCTGGAAAACCCCGGGCCGGACGTTGATCACAGCACCGGAGGAAATGTCGCAATCCACATGGGCGCTGACCTGGCCGGAAAATTCCTGGCGGATAAGTTTTAAGGTGCTTCCCTCAACGCCTTCGATATCCACCACGTCGGCAGCAAAGGCCGAATCCAGCTTGATGGAAAGCCCGGGCCCCATGTCCATGCCGAATGTGTCATGGGCCATTAAAACAATGGCGTCTGCGGGCAGGGTGTTGATCAGGGCTTTGCGCACCACTTCCGCGTTGGGATAGGAAAGCGCTTCATTGTCCATTTTCCATACGGTTTTGTAGGCCTGGGCCGCTTTGCTGCAGGCGTCGTCAATACCGCTGCCGGTGACAATAGCGGTCACATCGGCATTGGCATCGATTTTTTTGGCTGCTGCCAGCAGTTCCAGGGCCGTATCATCCAACGCACCGTCTGAATGCAGAATATAGGCAAAAATCTGGGCCATTACTTTATCCCTCCTTTGGACTTTAAGAGTTCAATGAGTTTGTCGATGATCTCTTCGGTGCTGCCTTCAAGCATTTCAGCGCCTTCGCCCATTTCAGGCACGAAGTAGTCGATGCGCTTGACCTTGGCTGCGCCCGCGCCCACGGAGCCGGCATCCAGTCCCAGATCAGAGGCTCCCATGGTGGGAATATCCACTGAAGCCACCTTGCGAATACCGCGGATGCCCACGTATCGGGGTTCATTGATACCCGTCTGGATTGAAAGCACGCAGGGAAGTTCGATCTCGTTGACTTCCTGGTTGCCGCCCTCGATTTCCCGGCCGACCTTGAGCTTGCCGTCGCCGGGCTCAATCATGTTAACCAGGGATGCATAGGGATAATCCAGCATGGCTGCCAGCATCCCGCCCACCTGGGCATAGCCTTCATCTGCCTGGGCGCCGGTGAGGATCAGATCGTAGTTGCCCTTTGCTACGGCCCCCTTCAGAATCGCGGCAATACCCCGGCCGTCTGAGCCCTCAAAGGCGTCATCGTCGAGCAGGATGCCTTTTTCCGCGCCCATGGCCATTTCCCGGCGCAGGACTTCCTCGGACTCCTCATCGCCCACGGTGATCACGGTCACGGAACCGCCGTGCTCGTCAACGAGCTGGATGGCTTCCTCCACTGCATAATTGTCCCATTCATTTACCGAGTAAACCAAATCGTCTCTTTCAATGTCGTTTCCATCGCTGTTGATCTCGATCTCGTTTTCCGCGGTATCAGGAACGCGTTTGACACACACCAAAATTTCCATATGTTCCTCCCTACCTTGTTCGTTAGACTCCGCTATTTATTTAATCCATAAACGGCTGCCATCCCGGGCCCGACCTCCCGAAGGCAGCCATGACACCTGAATTTCTCCTACTGCATGTGCATGGCAACCAGTTCGCACAGATCAATGGCTTCCAGCTGGCCTTCGAGTCCGGCCACCTTGATGCCGTCTTCAATGTTGGTCAGGCAGAAGGGGCATGCCGTAACAATCACGCTTGCGCCGGCATCCCGGGCCATTCTCACCCGGCGCACGCCCATGCGCTCATCTTCTTCCGGTTCATAAAACAGCATCAGGCCGCCGCCGCCGCAGCAGAAAGAGCGGTCCCGGCTTCTTTCCATTTCCACCCGCCGCAGGCCGGCAAAGGCATCCAGCACCGCCCTGGGTTCATCATAGATATCATTGTGCCGCCCCAGATAACAGGGATCATGATAGACAAAGGTCTTGCCTGCCAGATCCTCGGACAGGCTGCCGAGCTTGATCTGACCGTTTCGGATACTGCGCAGCAAACCCGGTTTCGCGGATGGGATACAACGACCACGGGAAGAAACACATCGAGATCGTTCGGAACGCCGCACTCCGCCTGTACGATCTGTTGAAAGCGGGTGACGTGGAGTTCAACGGCGCGCTCGGACAAGGTCTCGAAGAAGCCGACGAAGCGGTTATCATCGCTCTTGCCGCAACGTTGCACGATATCGGACACGTAGTACACCGCGAGGAGCACTCGTATTATTCGATCCCGCTCGCGGCGGATATCCTCGATCGAATTATCGCAGATCTCGATCGATACGATATCGCCTCCAGCGTCAAACTCAAAGGCGAAGTGCTGCACGCGATCCTTTGTCACCACACCGAGGAGACGCCACTGACACAGGAGGCCGGCGTCGTCAGAGTCGCGGACGCCCTCGACATGGAACGCGGTCGATCGCGGATCCCCTACGAGAAGGGCGGACGCGGCATCAACACCCTGTCGAGTCGGGCGATACGACGGGTTTCGTTACAGCCCGGTGACGAGACGGCCGTACTGGTCGAAATCGAAATGACCGACGCCGCGGGAGTCTATCAGGTCGATGAGCTATTGAAACACAAACTCAAGGGATCGCGCATCGAAGGCGACGTTCGTATCGTCGCGGTCAACACGCACAGCGGTGGTGAGTTGCTCGAACGAATCGAAATGTGATACTAACGCCGCGAATTCGTGCGGACCGGTGAGGATCTCCCGCGTGGCCCGGACCCCTATCGTTCGAAGCCGGATCCGGCCACCGACACGCCGTTCTCGTCCACGCTCGCTTCGCAGTCGAAGACCGCTCGTATCGTGTTGTGTGTCTTTTCGTCGTGCATCGTCGGATCGAGGGAGAACACGCCGAACATACCGCCGGATCTGATTCGCGCGGTAAACACGTGAAGGAAGCGAAACATGGTCCGGAGTTCGGTGTACATGAGCGCGGTCGAAACCGACAGCACCCCGACTCGGACACGGGTGGATCGGGCGTCTCCGTTCTGGCCGAGGAGCTTTGCGAATTCGAGGCTGATTCCGGTCAGGTCACCTGGCGAGTTCAACTGTCGAACCGGGACATCCGACACGTTACTGTCGGCGTTCGTGCAGTCGATGATGCCGATCCGCTCGCGCGCCACGCCGCGGTGCTCGAGCTCTTTGATCACGGTTTCCGCGCCCGTGGTCATCGTGATGATGACTGCTCGTTCGCCTTCACCGGGCGCGACGGCGTCGAGTACGATCTCATCGGTCAGCGTCGACGGTCCCGTCATCAGTAGACTCACACCGTCGTCGAACGACGAGATCGTACGTAGGTCATCTATCCGATAGCTCACCGGTCGTCACCCTCGGTCCTCGAGGATTCATCCCCTGGC
>JAWOAV010000224.1:0-3476 GCA_046498365.1 Desulfosalsimonadaceae bacterium | reverse complement strand
CAGGGATAAGAGCGGCCAGGAAGCCGGTCTCCAGCATCTGTTCGAGTACATTCGCGGGCGCGGAAGCGGTCGTCAGGATCTTTTCAAAGGATTTTTTTACCTCCGGGTTCCTTCGAAACGCATCATCCACGAGATGCAAAAATTCACGGACCAGGCGGGTTGCCTCCCTTACAAGAGGGAGGCGCATCCGGGCGCTCACCTCAAAGATCCGGATCAAAAGCACCGGATCCTCCACGATCCGGTTGGCGGAAATGAAGTTCAACCCCCCGCGGTCCAGCTGAATCCCGGGAACATCCGGCCGCTTCCGGAAAAATATGGAGCGCCGTGAAGGCTTTTCATAGCCCAGATCGTACAGGAGCAGCAAAAGCTGTTTCTTGATATATCCCATCTTTGCGTGAAGGTCCCCCATCAGCCGCTCCACCGGCATCTGCGCCCCCTCCAGGACCAACTCCATGTCTTCGGCCAGTTTTGTCTGGTATTCAAAATACAACTGATCGCACTTGCGTCCGGCAAGATGGTGGAGCCGGTTCCGGATCCCCCATATGTAGGAAAGCGCCTCCCCCATATGGGCATATTCATCATGGGAGAGAACCCCCAGGTATTCAAAATCCCGGAACGACTTGATCCCGTAGTGAATTTTTCCGATCCACAACAGGGTATGGTAGTCCCGGAGACCTCCCGCGCCTTCCTTGAGGTTGGGCTCCAGAAGAAACGTCGAATCCCCGTAATTTTCGTGCCGCTTCCGGTTGCGCGCCATCAGCCACCGGATCACCTTGGTGGTAAAACGTTTGGTGATGCGCTCATTGAGCTGGTTTGCAAGCGTTGCGTAAACCGGGGAAATGCCGCAGATAAAACGGGCATCCAGCATGGCGGTCAGGGTTTCATAATCGGTTCTGGCAATCTGGATGCAATCCTTGAGCGACCGGATCGCGTATCCGATGTCCAGGCCGATGTCCCAGAGCGGGTAAACATATTCCCTGACGAGCTCTTCCGCTTCGTCCGGCACCTGCTTTTCAAAGAGGATCAGAAGGTCTACGTCGGAATGGATGCACTGCTCCTCCCGGCCGTATCCGCCGAGACCGACGATGGCGTGCGGATTTTTATCAATGGCCATGGCCGGGCCTACCCGGCTGGCGGAAAAGCTCTCCGTGAAATAGGCGTCCAGCATCGCTGCATGAGCATTGAGAAACGCCGTCGGCTCCCATTCCGTAAAGCGGGAAAAAAGCGCTTTCCGATTCGCCTTCAGGATTTCCGCCGGGGTTTGCTTGTTATTGTCTGCCATGTTGCCTGTCGGTCCGAGTACCATTGTCCCATCCTTTCGGGTTTCTGCTTTTTTGATTGCAACGAACGTGCCACAACCTCTAAAAGCAGTTTAATATTATAAAATCAAATAATTATAAAATATCAAAAAACGAACATGCTGAATATGAATTTACAAAAATGTTAAATCAAAAGACAAAATTGTTAAAGGCGTTTTTTGATTTGCCGATAAATCAGAAAAGAGAGGCTTTTATTATGATGATGTCACAATGGATACGAGATGCAGGAAAGCATCCAGGCAAAAAGGAACCCAGGCCGCGTATCTATGAGAAAGGCGCTCCGCTATCTCCCCACCTGCCGCCGGCAGGCCGCGGCAAAATCTTCCGGGTAGTGCCCGCTTATCCATCGATGCTGGGCTTCGGAAAAGGAGCCTGGAGATTCCGGCAGGCGGGGAAGGAAGCAATACAAAAGCCGCTGGCCGGTATCCGGGGAATCCAGCCGCTTGGAGCACTCAATGCTGGTGATCATCCGCGCCCCAAGGCCGGACAGCGCCCTGACCGCCGTCAGAATGGCAAAATCCAGGGATCTGCGGACATTCTGGTCCGCCTCCACGATATTGCCGACCGGCGACAGGGGCACGAGGTTGAGCTCCCACTGGGAGGTCTGCGCCTTCGGAACAAACAAGAGGACGTTTTCATCGGAAAAAACAACGAGATCGGACGGCCTGTCCGCGGCGCCGTCCATTCGCTCGTTGGATTGCACGGCCCGGACAAGGGCGTCGAAAAAGCAGGCCCCGGTCTGTTCCCGATACGCATCCACAAATGTTTCAATCCGGTCGCCGCATGCATAGGGATACACCGACGGGTCCGCTGCACCGGCGGGGTCGACCGAGTGCGGGATCATGGCGTACTGCTGATGAACCTGCTGGTGGGAACCGTGAAGGCGGTACCCGGTCGGGGAAAAATCAAAGCCGAAGTTCCAGCCCCACAGCGTCCGGTTAAAGCTCAGGCTACCGCGCCGGCGGGTATCGGCCAGTTCGCCGCAGATCTCCAACCGGAGGCGTTCCAGATCCGCGGGCGCAATTGCTTTTCTCCGGGAGATACCGGGCATTCCAAGGTCTTCAGCAATGCGGACGAATGTGCGCTGGTAATACAGGTGCCGCATACCGGTCATATCGTCTTCGGTGAGGTCTTCAATGCGATACCGGACGGCGTCGTCGGCCATATTGGCCGCATAATGCCCCCACGGGATATAGCTGTTGGACCGGAGGTATTCGAACACGTGGGATTTTTCGTCCATGCTTCTCCACTCCCCCACGATTTCACTGTCCCCCTGCGCCCCGGGGCGCAGAACCATGATTTGCCGGTACGCTTCGGGAAGGTACGGGTTGTTTGCAACTACTTCAAACAGGTCTCGACGGGAAATACGGGCGCGGACGCGCCCCTTTTCATCTCTGAAAAACCGCATCCCAACGGGCGCCCCCGTATCCGGATCATGCACGAATTCGCAGGCGCTTTCCGCCAACCGGACCAAATCGCGCGCATCGGTGGACGTCTGGCCGAGCGCAAGGGCAAGGGGCTCCGGGAGCCTGCGCCAGAAGCAGTCCGCAACCCCGCCGGATGCACCGGTTTCATTGGCCAGCGCGTCAATCTCCTTTTGCAGGGATATTTCAGGAGGATCCGGAAGACGGATCCGGGCTGGAACCACGGCGTTTTCATCCGCCCAGACTTTGTTGATAAAAGTTGCGCCCCGAAACGGGAAGAGATTGGGGACTTCGAAAACCGTCCCCCCGCGGGGCACATCCACTTCCCCGGCCGGAAAATTCACCCGGTTGTCATGCGCCTCCCCTCCCGGAAAAACGCCGAGCGCATGGATGTAATCGTTCTCCCGCAAATTGGCGACCACATAGGAAGGCGAATGCACCGTATAAACGAATTTCCCCTCGGGAAGAATGCAGGAACGAAGACCCATCCAAAACCTCCGGTCTCTTTTTGCCCTTGACTTTCGCCCCGGAACAATGAATATTTTTCACACGGGGGCATCTTCTGGCTGCTGATGAAAATGAATAACAACTATCAAAAGGCAGCAGGAAAATCCAGCCCTGAAAACACAAAAGAGGCATAATGGCACAGCGCATTCTTCTGCTCTGCCTTGCAGGCGCCGCCGGGACGCTCTGCCGGTATACCCTTGCCGGACTCACCCAGCGGGCTGTGGGG
>JAWOAV010000214.1:0-34733 GCA_046498365.1 Desulfosalsimonadaceae bacterium | reverse complement strand
GTCTTTGACCAGATCGAGATGCTGAACCGCGCTGAACTCAGAAAATTCGAAGATGAGGCGGGGAGCCGTATCGGGAAGCGTCTTCAGGGCGGATTGAATCCATTCCCGGAATGCATCATCGCCCAAGGAGGCAGGGGATATGTTTACGGCAACGCTTTCGACCGGGAGCCCGTTCCGGTCAAGCTTCATCACTTCCTCGATGGCAATGCGGTCTATGGCGGACATGAGGCCCAGGCGCTCGGCCAGCGGCATGAACACCGCCGCACTCATGATGCTGCCGTCTTCAAAAAGAATGCGGGAGAAAACTTCCAGGTGAAGAAATCGGTTCCTGTCGCTCATCTTCACTACCGATTGTGCTTCATGGATGAACCGGCGCTCCGCAAGGGCCTTGACAAGCAAATCCTTCCACTGCTGCTGGCCAAGCGGCATGGCATCCGTTTCTTCGGTAATCGCACAGACACTCCATTCGTTGGGCCCTTTCTGCCTGGCCATTGTCAGCGCACGATCGGCTTCCGAAAGCATTCGGCTGAGCGTCACGGTGTTCTCATACGTCGCGGCACCCACATAACCGATGTTATCCGTAACGGTGATCTTCTCCGACGCCAGCCGGCCCAGTTCCACGGCGATGCCGCCGGCAATCGATTCCGCCTCCCAAGGAGGTGCGTCGGGAAGGAAAACGCCGAAGTCCCCCCCCACCAAACGGGCCAAGACGCCGTTCGCATAGTGGCTGGTAGTTTCCTTCAGCATCTGCGCCACCCGTTTCAGGAATTGGTCGCCGGCTTGAAACCCGCTTTGCTGGTTGAGCTTGTCCAGATCATTCACCTTGATCAGAAGCATGATCCCTTTCGTGGTGCTGTCCCGGCGATCAAGCCGGGCGGTGATTTGGGTATTGAAGTAGCGGCGGTTCCCCAGGCCCGTCACTTGATCGGTATAGGCGCGTTCCCGGAGCCCCTCCGCCTGCACGACCTGTTCTTCAAACATCTCTTTGACCCGGTAGGTCATGCGGTTCATAGCCTCGACAACGCGCCTGAATTCCCTTGTACGGGGCAGGCGCTCCTGTATCTCGTATTCTTTTCTGCAGATGGCGTCCGCCTGACGCTCTACAGCCACTAGCGGACGGAGCAAAAGACGCAATCCGAATCCTCCTGCGACAAGCACGAAGATACCGCAGGCAAAAAACCAGAGCGTCGTGCTGACCACATCGTCCCAAAGGGTCTTGTAGGCGTACCCCGGATGGCTCTTCACGTAAATGGCACCGGCCTGGTTCCACCCGGCCATAACCTGGGAACTGGCATCGGGGGTTTCCAGCCGGACCCAGCGAATGAACCAAGAGGGAACGCTTTCGATGCTCACGTCAAGTGTCCGGTCAATCAAGACCTCATCCTTCACATTCGTTAACCGGACGACCATATAATACCCCCGATCAAATACCGCATCGATCATGCTTTCAATGGTCGCCATATCTCTGGTCGCCATGTGCTGGGTGATGGAAAGGCCGAGGGAGGTTGCTGTGTCCTGGGCATGGGACTCGAGCTGATCCAGGAGAAAGGCACGTGTGATTTCCAGCTTGGCGAACCAGGTTCCCGTAAAAAGTATGAGAAACAGGGCAAAGGTAAAAATGATGACCTGGCGGTATAGTGTCATGTTTCTGTCCTTATTTTAACAGTATGCTCCCTGACATTTTCCGCTGCAGCTCCTGCCAGGGCTTCAGCCGTTCGCTTCTTTCGGGAAGTGCCCCTTGAGATCGCTGTTTTGCCGTCCAGAGACCGCTGCCGTTGAAGCCGAAGACCGGCAGCAGGTCTGTCCGCTTGGATCCGGGGAGAATTTCGTCAATGAGGCTGTCCAGGATCAGCGGCTCGGCCTCCGGTGTACCGTAATAGGCCAAAACCATGTGGGCAATCCCATACTGCAAAGATTTGACGTACAGGATGTTCAGTTTTTCTTCTTCTACGCCGATCGCTTTGAGGGTAAAATACTTGGCAATGGCAAAATCTTCGCAGTCGCCTGCATTCCGGCTGAGAAATTCATAAGGGGTCGCCCAGTAGTTTTCTACGCCCCACAACGCCTTATCGGTGGCGAAACGGATCCGACGGTTGAAGAACCGGTTGACTTTTTCGAGTTTTTCCCGGTCCGCTTTTCCCCTGTCGGTGGTACGGATCATGTCTTCCCATTCCAGGAGACGGGCCACCGCATCTTTGCCGTACCTGCTCTCCGTCTGCTTCAGGAGTTCCCGGCTGATCCGGAAATCATCGCCAATACGTGCGCTGGTAATGGCCGCTGCCGCAATAACGACCAGGACCACCCAGAATAATTTTTTTTGGATGACGCGAATGATGAAGGCGGCCGTCGTTGATAGGCATCGCAAGGTGTTTCGGTGAGCACTTTCGATTTTACTTTCCTCCTCGAGATCATTTCGGCGATCCCGAAAACTCGCCAAAATCACGGAGCCCGCTTCCCGGCGTATCCTTCCTTTGTGAAATGACACTTTTCGGCCAGACAGGAATCCCTTGAAGATCGGCCCCAAATCGGACCGATCTTCAAGGATTGATAAAGACCATGTATGCAGCGTTCAATGCACGTGCTCTGCGCTTTTTTGCGCTTATCGCGCGGAAAGACCGCTATTACCTGCGCACTGTCGGATGCTTTCCCGTAAATCAGGCTTCCAGCAAATCTTCCTCACCAGGCACAACGTCTTCTTCAGGTTCGGCTGCTTCTTCTGGTTCGACGGCTTCTTTGGACTGGGCCTCTTCCACCCGATCAGCTGCATACGAATCATTGCGGTCCTCTTCAAGCAAGCCTTCTTCCGGCCACTCCAGACCCAGAGAATGAACCAGCATACCCATGCTGTTTAGTATTCTGTATTCAGAGTACATCAAATCATAGCTGGCTCTTGTAAGATCGGCTTTTGCGTTAATCGCTTCCGCCTGGGTATCTAACAGGTCGAACATCGTGCGCCTGCCGATATTCCATTGTGTGCCAAAAACCTCAGCGGTTGCTTCTGCAGACTGGGCATATTCCTCAAGGTAGACGACCCTTTCCCTGGCTGCCTGGTTGGCTTCCCAGGAAAGACGGAGAGACTGCGCGGTCTCCCGCCGGGCGTTCTGCAATATCTCCTCGGCCTCCTTGAGCAGATACAGTGTTTCCTTGATACGTCCGCGGTCCCGCCCGCCGGCGAAAAGATTCATGCTTACAGTGGCGCTCGCTGAAAAATAATTTCGTTGGTCGTCGACGGGCCATACATCCTTGTCCCAGTTATAATCCGCCGAAAGGTCAACGCTCGGCGCCAGCTGGCTCTTTGAAATGTTATACTGGGCATCTCTCGCCTCAAGATCGGCTTCTGCCGACCTGACGATGGGATGCCTTTTCAGGGCCAATTGCTCCGCATCATAAAGGTCCGCTGGAAAAATTACATCCAGCGGCTCCAATTCGACGAGATCCCCGGGCAGTCGGCCGACAACCGCCTGGTAATCGGTAATCGCATCGTTAAGATTTGCCGTTGTCACGGCAATGTTCGATTTTGCCAGCGCAAGTCGGCCCAGCACCTGCTCCATCTCCGCTTTGGCATCGACACCGGATTCCAGGCGCAACTCTACCTGGTCGGCAATGCGTTCGTGGTTGAGCAGATTCTCCTTGGCAAGCGCATGAAGACGTGTGTTACGCAGCACGTTCAAATAGACCCTGGTCGTCCTAAGGGCCAGACTTTCGGATGTTCCCTGGACCATATAGGCCTGGGACTTGACGCGCGCTTTCTGCCGGTTCACATCGGCAATATTGGCACCCCCCCGGAACACATTCTGCCGGAGGCTCACCTTGCTCTGCCTGGGCCAGGAATCATCGTCTTCTACTTCGGGCTTGTCCTGCTTCATATAGCCCCATGACGTGCTGGCATCGAGCGTCGGCCAATAGTCCCCCCGGGCCTGCACGACCTCCCAATCCCTGGCCTGCCGACCATAGGAGGCCGCCTTGATTTCCGGATGGGTCTCAAGGACGCTTTGAACCGCGGCTTTCAGTGTTTCAACCTGCGGCTCTGCTACTGTTTCGGATTGATTTTCTCCCAGTGCTTCTGACTGGGTTTCTTCCAGCACGAGTTCGGCCCTGACATAACCACTCCCCAGAATCAAAATCCCCGCAAAAACAACAATTCCCAGTGTGACCATTTTTCCCCACATGGCAAATGCCCTCCCCTTGCCCAGAACAGGTTTACTCGTTACAGGACGCCCCGATATTCAGGAAACATTTGGCCTATGTCCCCTTAAAAACCGGAATTTCCATCCAATAATAAAATAGCAAAAAATTTGCCCCTGTGAATACCGGCCCATTTCGAAAACAAAATTTCTGGGGCCAATACCCGTGCGAAGATTCAAAGATACAAGGCAGAGGCTTTTCGTTTGCGTTGGAACAAAATAATTACTGCCGCATAGGGTGTCATACTATATTGACCGAAAAAATCAATATAAAGTCAAAGTTTTATATATACTTTTTTATACTATGATGCAATTTGTTTCCTTCCTTCGGTTCATCCCGGTAAACTGAATTTTCCCAAGGAAGACTTTCCGAATATATTTATAGAACCCATCCCCACATAATGCAGGCCCTGGCGTTATCTCCCGCAATGCAGCAAGCCCGGTTTCGTATAAGTACTGACTTTTGCATTCCGCTTTAGGCACGGAAAATATTCCTGCTGAGCATGGGCCTGTAGGGTCGCGTAAAACTATCTTGTATGATTTCTTCCGGTTCCCGCCTAAAATCAAAGACATGCGGATAAGCGTTGCCAGATGGGAATAAAATACTATATATTACCCGCTATGTTTTCCACTCCTTTGTCCCGGTAGAATGATCGCCTGTTCATATCATGAAAGAACTGACGCAGTCTGCAACCAAAAAGACCGAAGGGGGAAATAATGGCTAAAAACTTCAACTGCTGGCCGGATCAATGGCCGAAAACCCTTTGCTACCCGGAACGACCGGTCCATGCGTTCCTGGAGGATACGGCCGAGCGGGTGCCCAACCGGATTGCCATTCATTTCGGCGGCATGGTGCTGACCTATCTGGAACTCAAAACCCTTGTGGATCATTTCGCCTCGGCACTGCACGCCCACGGGATTCAAAAGGGGCAGCGGGTCGCTATCCACCTGCCGAACATGCCCCAGTTCGCCGTCGCCTATTATGCGATCCTGAAACTCGGCGCCGTTTTCACACCGTTAAACCCGTTGCTCGCCCCGCGGGAAGTCCGCTACCAGCTAAACGATTCCAGCGCCGAGACCCTGATTTCCCTTGACCTCCTCTTTCCGGGCATCCAGCCCATCGTCGCCGATACACCGGTAAAGCGGGTGATCTCCACCAGCATCGCCGACTGCTACAACGCCCTCATCGCACCGCTCAAACCCCTGGGCAAACTTCCGGTGCCAGACACCCTGGATATGATCGAACTCATCAGGGAGCATCCCGCCGAACCGCCGTCAGTGGATATCGATATTGATAAAGACCTGGCCCACCTGGCTTATACCGGCGGGACCACGGGGGTTTCCAAAGGGGTCATGCTGACGCATCGCAACGTGGTCTGCAATACCATTCAGTTCGGATGCTGGTTCAACGGGGCCCAGATTGAAGTGAAGAACGAACGGGTCGAATTGGTCTATCCGGAAGGGGTGGATCCGGTCAGGGACCGCCCGGTGGCCAGGGACCGGGAAACGGCGCTGGTGGTAGTCCCCTGGTTTCACGCCATGGGCACCGTCGGATATCTCAACAATATGGTCTCCGGTGGGACGACCATGGTGGTCTTTCCGCGTTTCGATCCAAAGGAGTACATCGAAGGTGTAAACAAATTCTCAGCCACAACCCTGGGGGGCGCCCCCCAGCTTTACGTCCCTTTGGTCAATATGCCCGACTTCAAACAATATGATCTCTCGGGCGTCAAGCTCATCGCGTCGGGCGCAGCACCGCTCCCCCGGACCGTGCTGGATGCCATGCGGAAATCCTTTTCCAGCAGCGTGGTCATTGAAGCCTACGGCATGACGGAATGTGCCATGGGCGCCACGGCCAACCCTCCTATTCCCGAACTGACGAGGGTCGGCTCCGTTGGGCTGCCGGTATTCGATACCGAAGTCAAGGTGGTGGATGTTGTCACCGGCGAGGACCTTCCGGCAGGGAGCGAAGGGGAAATATGCATCCGGGGCCCCCAGGTCATGGCCGGCTACTGGCAGCGGCCCGATGCCACCGCGGAGGTGCTCAAGGATGGCTGGCTCTACAGCGGGGACATCGGCCGGGAAGACGAAGACGGTTATTTTTATATCACGGACCGCAAAAAAGACATGATCATTTACAAGGGGTACAACGTCTATCCAAGGGAGATCGAGGAAGTTCTCTACACTCACCCGGCGGTGGAAATGTGCGCGGTGCTCGGCAAACCGGATGCCCAGGCTGGCGAAATACCGGTGGCCTTTGTCCAGTTGAAAAAGGATGCCGAAACGGCTGCGGACGAACTCATTGCCCATGTCAACGCGCAGGTGGCGGCGTACAAAAAGCTCAGGGAAATTATTTTCGTCGCAACCGTGCCGGTGTCGGCGGCCGGCAAGGTGCTGAAACGGGAGTTGAAGGAACAGCTAACAGCATAAGAAAGGGCTTGCCGCAGCAATTCACCGGGCAGGCCCTTCTATTTCAGTGATTGATCACCAAGCTGCTTGCGGATCTGCTCGATCCGTTTGCGGTTGACCCCGAAATCGGACCAGCCGATACGGGAGGCGGAGCGGACGTGGATAAGGGATTGCGTTGGATCATATAAAAATTCCAGATCATCCACGAAACGCCAGATACGGGTCGTGGCCTCGGCTTTTAGGTAATTTTCGCCCTGTTCCATTACCGTAATGCGCGGGGTCTCGGCCAATATGCGGGGGAGTTTCCGCCACTTGTCCGCATCCGCTTCTATGGGCTCAATATAGTGGCGCTTGTCGTCCACAGATGCAAAACTGGTAACACAATTGGGTGTATCCGGACAGGCCGCGAGCTTTCCGCCGGGCTGGATACCGATATGGGTGGGACGGGTGCCGCTGCATCCGGACATCAAAACCACGGCGATGGCAAGCATTATACTGCATTTTTTCGGCATCGAATCTTCCTCAACTGACTGTATTTACTTGTTTAGAATCTTTTCGATCTCCGAGCGCAAGCCTTCCAGAGAATCCTCCCCGGCCTCCCTGAGTTCGTCCAGTTTTTGTTTTGCCTGCGTAGATGCCTTTTGAAGCGTTTCGATCCGGTCATAATATTCCTGCTGGATATCTGCATCCGCCTTTTCCGCTTTTGCTTCGGCTTCCTTTTTTTTGGACCGCGCCTTCATTTCTTCGATTTCATTTTCCCATTTTTCAAGCTGGCCCTCGATTTTCTTTTCCAACGAATCTCTGATGCCCATCTGCATACCCCTTTTTTCATCATCATAAAAGCTTGCCGGCTTCGTAAAAAGCCCAATATCTGCGTTGCGCACAATTTTTGAAGAATCTCACGTACGGCTAAGTACGCTCAATTATTCAAAAATTGCACGCGCCTTGATCTTGAACTTTTTACTTTGCCGTCCAAAATCGACTTTTTACGGGCTCATCAAAACTTGCCGGATTCCGACTGCCGGGAACGGTTTCCCGAAACATATCTCTCAATGGAAAATAGTAATCCCCCTTCACCATATTGGCAAATTTCCGCGGCCATCCATTTGCCATTCGGTTTCATATGAACCCTGTGATTTTTTCCCAACCAGCTGCTCCTGCTTGGCAAAAAATGGCGGAAACCAGCGATAGTGAAGCAAGAATAAGGGGTATATCCAGGAATTCCGATAAAATGGCAGCGCCCGTCGAGGATTGCAGGACACGGATGGAAGCCGGCACCACTGCCAGGCCGCAAACACCTGCACCGCGTCACCGCTTACCTGTTTCCCGTTTCAAAAATTGTAATCCATAGGGACAGACAGCCGAACATATGCCGCAATTGTGACCTTCGTGAAACGCGAAGTAGTGCTTTTTTTTCCATTGGTCACATGCCCGCACATCCAATATTTCTTCGCGCAGCACCCCGGGATGCCAAGTGCTGCCTTTCAGTGCCTTTGCCGGGCAGGCCGCCACACAGCGCATACATCCACCACAGAAACTTCTCTTTCGTGCCGGCCCGCAGGATAGCGCCATGTCAGTGAAAACCGTTCCCAGACGGACCCACGGCCCGAACGGGCGCGTAACCAGTTGACAATGGCGGCCGATCCAGCCCAATCCCGCCCGGGTTGCCGCGGTCTTGTGGGGGAAGTCTCCCTTGATATGGACCGTATCGGTGCGCTTCGAGGCCGCCAGCGGACTGGCGCGAAAGCCCCTGCCTGTGATTTCCGCCGACAAGGCTTCGGAAAGTTCGTTGATATGACAGTTCACCCTGGCATACTCGTCCGCATACGCCTGGTTGGGTCCGTTTTGGATGCGGGCCATTATTCGGGGGTTCATGGGAACGGCCCATGAAAGGGCAAATGGAAACCCCTCCCCGGTTTCATCGAGGGGCGTGGAAAAACGCCGAAGATCTGCCGCCCCCCACAGGACAACATGCTGCGCGGCCATCCACTCGGGCAGCCAGGCTGGAAACTTCATCACATCCCCTTTTCCCGGCGCCGGGTTACCGACTCTCCCCCTATGCCCCAGTTGTCCGTTTCCACCTCATCGATAACGACTACCGTGGTCGCCGGATTTTTTCCCAGTACCTTCCGGAGCAAGTCGGTAACGCCTGAAATAAGCGCCGCCTTTTGCTCCGCAGAAACGCCCTCATTGGTAATCTTGATATTTACATACGGCATGTCACGCTCCTTTGCCAACTTCCCCCATCGGGATTCTCTGTTTAGGAAAAAACAGGTAAAGATCCTGCGGAAGAGCCGATTCCACCCCTTTACGTCTTACTCCTCTGCAGCGTGACAGCAGGCTTCCTCAATGCGGGCTTCAATGTATCGGACAAGATCTTCATCCCATTGTTCAACATCAAAACAGACGGCATCCTCCCCAAGCAGGCCTTCGGGAACAAAATCCCCTTTGTCTTGCGGGTCCGTTACCATCTCCCCGTAAAAACAGACGGAAAGCCATCGGGGGGTATCTTCAATCACATCGACCATGACAAAAAGCCCCCTTGTTTTCTGGGCGGCATGAGTAGCCCGCAGAGAATAGGTTATCCCGGGCCGGGGGATGAATTCAAGACGGACCCCCTCTTTCTCTTGAAGGTATTTCTTGAAGTGCACAAATACCTGCCTGTTCTTTTCGGGCGTTTCCTGCCAATTTTCAATAAAAGCAATCAGTTCCTGATCTGTTTCTCTTTCCACACGCATCTCCTTGTCTGCCAATTGACCTTATGGTACTGCTGCCCCATGGAAGTTGCCGTATCCATGAAAATACGGGTATATCCGCAAAGAGGAAAAGCAAAGGGGCATTGTTCGATCTTGGATTTGTTATAAATTATGGGCCGCTGTAGTCATCAGGGCACTGTTTGCGGAAAAGCCGAATTTTTCATAAAAGCCATGCGCGTCCAAAGTTTGAAGCGCCATCTGCGTTCCTTTGATTGCCGGATGGGATACCATGCACGCAACGAACCAGGTCCCGAGCCCCCGGGATCGATACACCGGCTCAACGACAACATCCGCGATCCAGGTAATCGTTATTTTATCCGTAACCGCGCGGCCGAACCCGATCTGGCGCGCATCGTCAAAAAGGCTGAAGCACAGGGAGCGGGCAACGATTTTCTCTACGATTTCCCGCGGCCGACGATCTTTCCAGTAGGTTGTCTGCAGCAGACGCCAGACAACGTCAATTTCAACCTGTGCCGGCTCATCGGTGATGCGATATCGCCCCTTTTCCCATTCCACCGGCCAACCCCCTTGTCGTATGGTGACACACCCAGAAAAAGGCGGGGCTTCCGAAACGAGCCAAAACACCTCGCCAGCTTAACACAGGTCCATATTGTTCCTTTTTATAAAAAAAGACCGATCCCATGCAACGTTTATTCTGTTACGAAACTTCTGCTATGATAAAAAATTTGAAAACACGATCCGCCATTCATCCGATTTCCCGTCACCGGCAACGCATTTTATCATGAGCAACCTTGAAAATCATCCGCAAAAAACGTAGGGTTAAAAAATGCGGAAAAACGAATCCATAGAGCAGATAAACACGGACGACGCCAGTGGAGCGATCCGCCAGGGCGTTGCGGCGTCATGGCCCATATGCCTGGGATACATCCCCATCGGGATGGCCTTTGGGGTGCTTGCCCGGCAGAACGGGCTCGAATGGTGGGCCGTGGGCCTCATGTCCGCGCTGGTGTTCGCCGGAAGCGCTCAATTCATCGCAGTTGCGATGATTGCATCCGGAGCGGCTGCACCGGCGATCATTGCAACCACGTTTTTCGTGAATTTGCGCCACACCCTTATGAGCTCGGTGCTGGCGGTTTGTCTTTCAGGGGTCAGCCGTTGGTTTCTGGCGCTTTTCGCATACGGCATCACCGACGAAAGTTTTGCCGTCAACATGTCCCGCTTCCGGGGCGGTCATTGGGATCGATGGCGTGCCCTGCTTGTCAATCAACTGTCCAATGCTACCTGGATCTGCGCCACCATGGCAGGTGCGATGGCCGGGCAATTCGTGCCCCCGGGTGCATTCGGGATCGATTACGCTCTTACCGGCATGTTCATATGCCTGCTCGTTATCCAGGTGTACGGCATGATCTATGTCATTACCGCACTGATTGCAGCCGGAATCTCCGTTGCCTGGTATATTGCAATCCCTGGCGCTTCCTACATTGTCGGTGCCTCCTTATGCGCTGCTTCCATCGGCTTTCTGCTCAGACGCACCATGAGGAGGGCCGAATGACGCTTGCGGACTGCCTCCTATTATTCGGATCCATGGGAATCGTCACGTACCTGCCAAGGGCCCTTCCCCTGGTGTACCTGGCCCACAAGCAGCTTCCCAAGTGGTTCGTGGAATGGCTCGAACTGATACCTGTTGCCATTTTAAGCGCCCTGATCGCACCCATTCTGCTTGCCGATCCCGCAACCCGCACCCTGGCCATTGGCAAGCCCGAGCTTATCGTTGCCGCTCCCACGCTCCTTTTTGCCGTTAAAACGCGGAGTCTGGGAGGAACCGTGCTCGTGGGGATGCTCCTTTACTGGCTGGCCGGATCGGTTATGTGAACCGACTCCCAGCAACCAGGGGGATGAATGCCGTAATAGAATAAAATCAGATAGATGAATAAACGTTTTATCCTGCCGATTTTACGGGTTGACATGTATAACCAATAATGCAATATAGCCTCTTTCATACAAATCAATTCGTGACAGTTTTGTAAAAAGCCGGCTTGTTCGTTTATCGACCATGTTGGAAAGGGCAAGCCGAATTACTGTTGCCGGAAGTCTTTAGAACCTATCTCAAAATTATCTTTCGGCCCAATATCTTTGTTGGCGTCTTATTCCAAATCCTCGAAATACGCCAGTATGTCTGTGGTTTGTAACAAGACGCCGCCGCGATCTTGAACCGAAATCCGAATGTTGAGATGGATTCTATTTAGATTTTTCCAAGGTGTTGAAAAATGCCGCCCGCAATGACCGCTTACCCGGTCCAGCTATCCTTTTTACGATGCTGTCGAACCATATTTTTCAATGAAATGGCATTTCGGACATAAGCTGGCAGTGATCATGGCGGGCCTGGTCTTGACCGCGTCATGCATACTCGGCTACACAATGGTATACCGGCAGTTCTCCATGGCGGAAAGCCAGTTTAACACAACCGGCGGCACGCTGGCCGCCCAGTTGAGCTCCGGCGCGGTAGAACTTGTTTTTGCGGAGGACCGGATCGGCCTTTCAAGCCTTGTAAAGTCGCTCAGCAACCAACCCTCTGTCACTGCCGCCGCTGTGATCAACCGCGACCGGAAAGTTCTGGCACACGCCGGGCGCTCCCTCCCCTTTCCTGCCGCCCGGATTGATTCCGCCTATCAAAGCAAGGGCTCTTTTACCGATGACAACGGCACGGTCTGGTTTCACGCGCCGGTGATTTTCAAGCAGGTCAGCGGCGGTGCGGCATGGGTCGGGCTGGACAAAACAGAACTTACGGCAACCCAGAAGTCGGTTATACGTTCCGGAATCATCGTCGTTACAATGCTTGTCCTGTCGGTATCACTGATCGCCCTGCGTCTCGGCCGCTCTCTCGGCCGCCCTATTCATGATTTAATCGAAGGAACGCGCGCCATTGAATCCGCCCAGTACGATTTCAGGATCAACGGCAGGCACACCGGCGAGTTCAGGGCATTGACCCGGGCGTTCAACAACATGGCCGGCGGGCTGGAGCAGAAAATCCGGGTAGAACGGCTTTTTTCGCGGTTCGTGAGCAACCCCGTGGCAGCCCGGTACATGGCCCGGGACAATATCGAAATCGGCAAGGAAGGCAAGAAAGTCGATGCCAGTGTGATATTCGTGGATCTGGTCGGCTACACGGCCTTCAGCGAAGGCAGGCCACCGGAAGAGGTTGCCGAAATACTGAACCTGTATTTTACCGAATTTGCGGACGCCTGCCACCAGTACAACGGAAATGTGGACAAATATATCGGAGATTGTGCCATGCTGATCTTTGGGTGCCCCCAGCATGACCCCGACCATCGTTATCATGCAATGATGTGCGCCATACGCATACGAAGCAGAATCTTCAGGCTGAATCAGAGACGAAAAAAAGCGGGGCTGCCCTGCCTGGATATCCGCATCGGCATCAGTGGCGGAACCGTCCTGGCCGGCCTGTTCGGCTCCCACGAGAGGCTTCAATACACGGTGATCGGGGAAGGCGCGAATCTTGCCTCGCGCCTTTGCGATCTGGCGAAGCCGGGGCAGATAATGACCGATGCGGCCTTTTACGCAGCGCTTACCAGCGGACATCCGCTGACGGCGCATGATGCCCGAAGCATCAGCGTAAAGGGATTTCGGGAAGCCGTCGAAGCTTTGGTCATCGGCGATTGGCAGCCGGTCGTCAAACCTGCAACAACCAAACCGCCTCTTTACATGTGTTCACCCCTGGAAAATGAAATTTCATAACCGATTAGTTCTTTTGCTGCTGATTCTGATCCCTTTTTTTTATCTTCCGCTGACGGGATGCACCGGGTATCATGCAAAAAAACCGAACGTCGAGAGCCACATCGATGCGCTCATTGAGCGGCAGCGATACGATACGGCGCTTGAAATCATCGCCGAAATACCCCCGGAACATGAAAAACACGATGAAATGGCGCAGCGGATCCCCTTGATTAAAGAAAAACGGGAAAATATCATATCAGAGAGACTTGCGGAAGCCCGCGCCCTGGAAAACGAGCAGGACTGGGCAGGCGCTGTTGCCATCATAGACAATGCATTGAAACTGTTTCCGAGTGCACCAATCCTCACCGAGATGCGCAATAAATATGAAGCATTGCGGCTGGAAAGCATCGACCAAAGCAATCTCGATATACTTCTGGCAAGGGGCCGGTACCTGGCGGATATCCGCGCCAGCGAGGAAAACCTGCTTCTGGCCAACCCGGAAAGCCTGGCCTCCCGCTGGCGATATCGATATTACCAGCAGGAATTAAAACATGTCTCCCAGACACTTCATGACATCGGCAGGCAGGCCGTTGAGGAAAACAACATGGAAACCGCCTTTGAAGCGCTGACGCTTTCCACCAGGTTGCATCCCGATGAAAAATGCCAGTCACTGCTTGCGGAAATTCACCGAGCCGAGCGGATGAAACGGACGATGGCCCGAAACAGGGAAAAGGCCGACGCTGAAAACCAGTGGCCGGAACTGGAAACAGGCTTTAACGCCGCAATGCGGGCCGATGATCTTATCAGCGCACGCCACCTGGTCATGGAAATGAACGACATGGACCCCGAAAAAGCAAAAGGCTGCAGGGATCGTCTTGAAAAACGCATCGACAGGAGAACCGAGGTTCTCCAGGCACGCGGACGCTTCCTTTACGAACAGGGATTCATCAAGGAAGCGCTGGATGTCTGGCAGGAAGCCCTTCGGCTGAAGCCGGACAATCCGGAGCTGATACAGAACATTCACCGGGCCGCAACATTTTTGGAAAATCTCAATCGCTGGAAGCAATAGACGCGTACTCTTTTTCCCCAACAACATAGCAGAATCTGTCCCATTCGAACTCCCGCAGACTTACAGGACAGCGAAGCCTGACTTTGTTTTCCGTTACATCGAGCACATCCCAGTCCCCCTTTCTGGGGCCGCCTGCAATATTGATCTTTTGCCCCACCGTAAACGGGTAGGGTTCAAAAACAACCACATCCTTTTTCCCCATAAAAGCCTCCGGTTCTCTCCGCAACTCCGGGTTGCGATCGCTTTGGTGATTGCAAAAACCATAACTCGCACTAATAATAGAATCAGAAACAGACTTTGCAATCAAATAATGCTTGACGAAATCGGAAAAAGTCGTTTTTTAGATGGCAAAGAAATCACGCCATGGCGTGGCAAGGGCAACGCGCGCGAATCTTGAGGAAGCGCAACGCAGATATCGGACCTTACGAAGCCATCAATGCTTTGCAGCTGAATAACAGCGGCGACTTTCCACAGGATTTTCGCTCAGACAGCAGCGAATGGGAACGAATGGAAACAACGAAACCGCCGCTTACAATCGCATGGTTCATCTGGGGGCTGGGCGCACTGTTCTACATGGTGGGTTTTTTCCATCGGGTCGCCCCGGCCGTGATGACCGAGGAGTTGATGCGTGATTTTTCTATCGGCGCCGCCGCCCTGGGAAACCTCTCGGCATTTTATTTCTACAGCTACGTAGCGATGCAGATTCCCACGGGGATCCTTGCCGATACATGGGGACCGAGACGCCTGCTGACGGCAGGGGCTTTTGTCGCCGGGCTGGGAACGCTGCTTTTCGCCTTCTCCCAGGGAATTGCGGCAGCGGCTGCGGGGCGCCTTCTGATCGGCGCCTCGGTTGCCGTCGCCTTTGTGTGCATGCTCAAACTGGCAAGCAACTGGTTTCCCACACGGATGTTCGCCATGGTCACCGGTGCAGCCTTGTTTTCCGGGATAATCGGGGCCGTGTCCGCGGGTCCGCCGCTCCGGCTGCTCATGGATCTTTCCGGCTGGCGGACCATTATGATCGCTCTGGCGCTTTTTACCTGGCTTATCGGTCTGGGCATATACCTTTTTGTCCGGGACTGGCCCCGGCAGAAGGGATTTGAAAACCTCATCGAACCCGACTCTACAAGCAGCAGCATCTCTTTCCCGCTGATATACGCCAACATCCGCCAATCCCTGCAGAGCAGAAACACCATTTTGCTTTTTTTCATTCCCGGTGGCATTGTCGGCTGCACGCTGACGTTCTCCGGGTTATGGGGGGTGCCCTACCTGAGCACGCACCACGGGCTGACCACCGCCGAAGCTTCTGCCGCCACCTCCTGCCTGCTGGTCGCGTGGGCCATTGGCGGGCCGGTCTTCGGCTGGGCATCGGACCGGCTTGGAAAGCGAAAACCCCTGTACATCCTTGGCTGCGCCGTGTGCATCCTTGGGTGGAGCCTCCTTTTTTTCACAAACGCGATTGGCGGCGTGTTGCTTGTGATCGTACTCATGATTACGGGTTTCTGTTCAGGATGCATGGTGGTCAGTTTCGCCTTTGCCAAGGAATCGGTTCCGGCCCGGCTTGCCGGTACAGTTTCAGGCATCATCAACATGGGGGTCATGATGGGGCCGATGATACTGCAGCCCGTGGTCGGGATCGTCCTTGATGCCCTCTGGCAGGAGGAAATGTTAAACGGCGCAAGGATATACAGCCAGAATGCATACCGGGCGGGATTCTCCCTGATGCTCGCATGGGCGGCAGTGTCCCTTGCCCTGCTCCTGTTCACCCGGGAGACACACTGCCGGCAGGCAAGGGGGGGCGCTTGAAAAAAGGGGGCGGTAATGCGGGCATTTCAATTCTTTACAAAAGCTTGTTCAAATGATATTTTTCAGGGGTTGGCACAGAACAGGTCTGCTCCGGCAGCCCTGAAAGAGGGAACCCGAAACACTTTGGCAGGAGCGTATAATGGAATATATCAAGATCCGGTTCAGCAACGACTTGGACGGCATTGAGTCAAAGCTCGACAAAACCATTGCCGGCATGTTCCATTCTATGGGACCGAGCTTTTCATTTTCCCGGACCACGTGGAAACCCCAGCTCGACATTTATGAAACCATGGACAAGATCTTTATTGTTGCCGATCTTGCCGGGGTGGAGAGGGACGACCTGGAGCTTGAAATCAATCCGCGTGCCATACGTATTTTCGGGAAGCGCCAGGCTTTTCCACCGGAAAAAAACGGGCGGTACCGCCTGGCGGAAATCCAGTACGGCCCGTTTGAACGAATTTTATACATGCGGAGCCCCATTAACACGGAGACCGTCTCCGCCCGCTATAAAAACGGTTTTCTGCATGTGGAAATGGAAAAAATGCCGTATCCGGCCAAACAAAAAGTCCCCATAAATATGGAATAACCGGCCGGTTCCGGGAAATGCCGTTACAGAAGGCCCCTCTCCCCTTCATGATACCGGCCCAGAGAAAGGACGATCTGTCTGTACGCTACATTACAGGCAATAACGCACGCAGATATTTGAACGGCTCATAAAGCCATCAACATCTGGAATTGGAGGCGATACTATGGCACAACACAAGGAAGGTAAATCGCTTGATCCAGCAGAAAAAATACCGGAACACCTTCCGATTCTCCCCCTTTTCGACGTAGTCCTGTTTCCCAAGATGGTGCTCCCGCTCATCGTCATGCAGGAAGAATCGATCCGGCTCATCGACGAAGCGATGTCGAGCGACCGGCTTGTCGGCACCATTGCTTCCCGAAATCCAAAACCCCAGGAGAAATACACCGCCAGCGACCTCTATGAGGTGGGCACCAGTGCGGTCATCCTGAAGATGGCCAAGACAGAGGAAAACAACGCCCAACTGCTCCTTCAGGGAATCGGCCGGTTTAGCGTCCAGGAATATACCGCAACCGAGCCTTATCTCAAGGCAAGGATCAGCACCATACAGCCGGAAGAGTATAAAAACAAGGAAATCGAGGCCATCATGGCCAACCTGGTCAACCAGTACGAAAAAGTTGTTTCCATGTCGTCCGCCCTCCCCCAGGAAATGTCCGCCATGGCGCGATCCCTGGAAGAGCCCGGCATACTGGCAGACATGGTAACCTCGACGATCAATTCCAACACCAGGGAAAAACAGGAAGTCCTGGAAATTTTCGACGTCAAGGAGCGCCTCAAAAAAGTCACCCAACTGGTCAACTACCAGATCGACATCCTGGAGATCGGCAGCAAAATCCAGACCCAGGTCAAGGGGGGCATGGAAAAGCAGCAGCGGGAGTACTACCTCCGTCAGCAGCTCAAGGCTATCCAGGAAGAACTCGGGGAAATCGATGAAACCAGCGGTGAAATAGAGGAGTACCGGGCAAAAATCGAGGAAAAAAACCTCCCCGAAGAAGCGAAAAAAGAAGCGGAGCGGGAACTCAAGCGCCTGTCCCGAATGCACCCGTCATCGGCGGAATATTCCGTTGCGCTCAGCTATCTCGATTGGATGGTCTCCCTGCCATGGCATGAAACCACTAAGGATCATCTTGATTTGGAACGGGCTGAAAAAATCCTGGATGCGGACCATTACGGGCTTGAAAAGGCGAAAAAACGGATACTTGAATATCTGGCCGTGCTCAAGCTCAACCCGGACATCAAGGGGCCGATTCTCTGTTTTGTCGGCCCCCCTGGTACGGGAAAAACATCGCTGGGGCATTCCATCGCCCGGGCGCTGGGGCGCAAGTTCAACCGGATCTCCCTTGGAGGTATCCGGGATGAAGCCGAGATCCGGGGGCATCGCCGGACATATGTGGGGGCGCTCCCGGGAAGGATCATTCAGGGGATACGGCGGGCCGGCACAAAAAACCCGGTTTTCATGCTCGACGAAATCGACAAGGTCGGAACGGACTTCCGCGGCGATCCCTCATCGGCGCTTCTGGAAGTGCTCGACCCCGAACAGAACTATTCCTTCGCGGACCATTACCTGGATGTCCCCTTTGACCTTTCCAGGGTCATGTTCATCACCACTGCCAACATGCTGGATACCATCCCCCCCGCCCTTCTGGACCGGATGGAGGTACTGCGGCTCTCGGGCTATACGGAAGAGGAAAAAATCAAAATCGCCACCCGCTACCTGGTACCCCGGCAACGAAGCGCCCACGGCTTGACATCGGACAATATCAAGATCACGGACGGTGCCTTGAAGAAGGTTATCTCCGGCTATACCCAGGAAGCCGGGCTCAGAAACCTGGAGCGTGAAATCGCCAACATATGCCGCGGGGTAGCGAGCAAAATCGCAAAGGGAGAAACGGATTCCGTGCGCGTCGGGGTCAACGATATCAAGGAATACCTGGGACCTGTCCGTTTCAGTTTTGATGAAATCAAAAAACGGGTCGCCACCCCCGGAGTGGTCATGGGCCTGGCCTGGACCCAGGCGGGCGGAGATATCCTCTTCATCGAGGCCACGGCCATGAAAGGCAAAGGGAACCTCACCCTCACCGGACAGCTGGGGGATATCATGAAGGAATCAGCGAACGCGGCTCTGAGTTATATCCGGTCCAATGCGAAGATTTTGAAAATAGAAGAAAATTATTTCGATACGCACGATATTCATGTGCATGTCCCTGCAGGCGCGGTCCCCAAGGACGGTCCTTCGGCGGGGGTTACCCTGCTCACAGCCATTGCCTCCCTGCTCTCGGACCGGCCGACCTCAAAAGACCTTGCCATGACCGGAGAAATTACCCTGCGCGGACAGGTCATGCCCATCGGTGGGGTGAAGGAAAAAGTCCTTGCTGCCCACCGGGCTGGCATTAAAACCATCGTCATGCCGAAATTGAACCAAAAGGACATGGAAGAAGTGCCGGAAAAGGTAAAAGCGGAAATCGAATTTCATTTTGTGGACAAAATGCGGGATGTTTTGAAGATCGCACTGAACCTCTGAAAGGGATAAAATGGTGAAAAAGGTGACCCCGGGCAAAAGGCGGTACTTACTGTTTTTACTTTTTCTCCTTTTGCTGTTCGCTACCGGCTTTTGGGCCTGTGGGATCCGTACACCCGATGATGCGACCCCCGCGTCCGAACCGACTGCAAAAGCGCCTTCGCAAAGGGCTTACGAAGTCTTCGGCCGGCAATACAGGCCCATTGATTCCGCCGACGGGTTCCGGGAGAAGGGGGTGGCCTCCTGGTACGGGGTTCCGTTTCACGGCAGGAAAACATCCAGCGGTGAAATCTATAACATGCACGCCAAAACGGCGGCGCATCCCAGCCTGCCGATGGGCACTTTCCTGCTGGTGCGCAACCTCGAAAACAACAAAAAAGTCATCGTTCGCATCAACGACCGGGGCCCTTTTGCCAAGGATCGCATCATAGACCTTTCTTATCGATCGGCCCAAAAGATCGACATGATTCAAAACGGCACGGCCAAAGTGGAAATAACCGCCATAGACCTCGACTCACCGGACGTTCAGGAACGGATAAAATCCGCTCATCCCGATTATTTTACGGGGGACTTCACGGTTCAGGTCGGTTCGTTTTCCGACAAAAAGCGGGCCGAGGCCCTTCGCGACCATCTGCAGGCATCTGAGCCGGACGTATTTATCACCCGATCCGCCGTTGACGGGCAAACGGTATACCGGGTCCGGGTCGGCCGGTTTACTTCCCTGGAGGATGCCCAGCACGCCAAGCGCCGGTTGGTGCAAAACGGACATAAAAACGTCTTTGCCGTAAGTATGGACCAATGACAGATGACCCACGCCGCATCCGGACCGGCCATGATTGTTCTTGAAGGGCATCTTGAAAGCATCACCTTCCGCAACGAAGCCACGAAATACACGGTGGCGCGCTTCAAAACCGGCACCGCTGAAAAACCGCTGACGGTGGTCGGCTTCCTAAACAATGCGGTTGCCGGACAAGCGCTGAAACTCACCGGCAAATGGGTTACCCATCCCCGCTACGGCCAGCAGTTTGACATCGCTGCTTCGGAAATGACCGTTCCCGCAGGTATCGACGGCATACGCGAATATCTAAAATCCGGCATTATCCGGGGCATCGGGCCCGCCACCGTCAGCAGGATCATCGATCATTTCGGGGAAGATACAATCCACGTGCTGAACCATGACCCGGATAGGCTTATGCAAGTCAGCGGCATCGGCAAATCCAGGGCCGCCTCCATTGCCGGCCAGTGGCGCGATCACTGCACGGTTTCCGAAATCATGAACTTTCTGCAGCAGCATGGGATCAAAGGCGCCTACGGGCCGAAAATTTACAACCGCTATGGCGCCGAATCCATCGAAATCCTGACGCAAACCCCCTACCGGCTGGCTGAAGAAATGGGAGGTACCGGTTTTTATATCGCGGATACCATCGCCAGGCGCATGGGCGTCGCCCCTTGCGAAGCGGACCGGACCCGCGCCTGCATCGACCATGTCTTGCGCGAAGGGGCATCTGCGGGGCATATTTTTCTTCCCCTGGACCGGATCATCCGCAAAATGCAAACCCTGTTTGAAATCGATCCGGATACGGCGGCAGATGCCGTGGAAGCGCTCGCAGCGGAAGAAAAAATCATCATCGAAAACATCCCGGACCCGGAAAACGGCCTACAAGATGTCCGGGGCGTATTTTCCCCCGCCCTTTACCATGCGGAAAAACAGATTGCGCAGCGGATTGCCGCAATGCAAACCGTTGCAATGGACCGCCTGCCCGTTGAAAAAGCAGGGCTCATGGCCCTGATCGAGGATCGGTTTTTGCTCAGGCTATCGGAAGGCCAGCGCCTGGCGCTTGAAACCGTGCTCTCCTCCCGTGTATCGGTAATAACCGGGGGGCCGGGCACCGGGAAGACGACCCTTATCAAATCCATTGCCGCCGCATTTTCCGACAGGGGGAAGCGCGTATGCCTGGCGGCGCCGACCGGACGCGCGGCAAGGCGGATTTCAGAGCTCACCCTGCGCCCGGCGCATACCATCCACAAGCTTCTGGGATTTCATTTTGCGTCGCAGCGCTTTGAAAAAAGCACGGACGACCCCGTCGATGCCGATGTGATCATCGTGGACGAAGCCTCCATGATCGATACAGTCCTGATGCATCAGCTTGTTCTGGCCACCCGCTTGAACGCCCGGCTCATCCTTGTGGGGGACATGTTCCAGCTGCCGCCGGTCGGGCCGGGAAATATTTTATCCGACATCATCGAATCGGACACGGTTCCGGTCTGTCACCTCAATGAGATATTCCGGCAGGCAGGGGAAAGCCGGATTGTGACCAACGCCCATCTGATCCGGGAGGGAATGCTCCCGGATCTCGCACCATTTGAAGATCCCACAAAGTCCCTTTCCGAATTTGTGTTCATCGAGGCCGACACCCCCGAAACCATCTCAAGAAAAATCGTTGCCCTGTGCACGGAGACGCTCCCCCAAGCATACGGCATGAGCCCTTGTCAAGACATACAGGTACTCTCACCGATCCACAAGGGGGAGGCCGGAACCATCAACCTGAACACTCTTCTCCAGGCGGCCCTGAATCCGGAGGGGAAGTCCACTCCGGGCATGGTGCAGCCATTCAAACCGGGGGACCGGGTCATGCATGTAAAAAACAATTACCAAAAAGAAGTGTTCAACGGCGACACGGGGATTGTCACCGGCGTGGACCCGGTATGCCGTGAAATTACGGTGGACTTTTATGGACGTCTTGTCACCTACACGCCGGAAGATGTGGAGGAACTCACCCTAGGGTACGCCATAACCATACACAAATCTCAGGGGTCGGAGTACCCCGCAATTATCATGCCTTTGACCACCAAACATTACACGATGCTCCAGCGAAACCTTCTCTACACGGCGGTGACCCGGGCCAGAAACGTCGTGGTCATGGTCGGCTCACGCAAGGCGCTCTCCGTTGCCCTCAGGAACAACCGTCCCCAGCAGCGCCTTACAAGCCTTTCCGGCAGGCTCCGTGCCGCCTGCGGACATACACTGTACGCGTAGCCCTTACTGCAAAAAGCGTCCGGCCTGGATACACCCATGAAATACGGGATTGAAATAAAATCATATTTTTGCCATAGTTCATATGACCCGTGGCATACTGGCAATCTTTTTGATTCTTGTGGAGCATGATGAAAATGAAAAAGACAATGATTTTAGTAATTTTGATGGCTTTATACCCTGTTTGGGCATATGCCGAGACCCGCTATATAACCGATCAGATTGAAATCAACCTCCGCTCCGGCCCCGGCGCAGAATACCGTATAATTCGAATGCTCGAATCCGGCCAGAAAATCGAAGTCCTTGAAAATAAAGACAACTGGAGCCGGGTACAGGTTCCCGACGGCCCCGAGGGGTGGGTCTTCAGCCGGTATTTGCAGCGCAGCCCTGCAGCCAGAAAGAATCTGCAGGTACTCACAGCCAGGCTTGAACCGATTGAAGCGGAAAACGAATCCCTCCGGGCGGAAAACGAACGCCTGCTGATCATGAACCAGGAAATAGCGGATCAACTCGAAAAAACAAAAAAAAAGTTGCAAGAAGCGGTTTCCGCATATGAGCAGCTGCAGGAAAGCTCCGCTGAATTCCTGAAAATCAAGGAAGAGCACGAAAATCTCAAGGCCCGGCTGGAAGAAAAAAACAGCCGGATAGAAGCACTCGAAAGCAAAATATCCGAACAATTCCTTTCCTCGGCGATCAAGTGGTTTCTCGCCGGTGCCGGTGTCTTGCTCATCGGCATACTGCTGGGAAACCGGGCGAAGAAAAAGCGTCCGGGCTTGCGCTAATACAACGAAAGCGACAAACTGATGGAGTTTCGATACGATTTTCTGGTCATTGGAAGCGGCATCGCCGGCTTGAGTTTTGCGCTGAAAGTTGCCGACCACGGCAGGGTCGCCGTGGTAACGAAAAAGAAGATCATGGAGAGCAATACCATGCGCGCCCAGGGCGGGATCGCGGCCGTACTGGACGCTGCCGACTCCTTCGACCTCCACATACAGGACACCCTATCCTCCGGAGACGGCATCTGCCATCCGGACGTGGTTGAAATGGTGGTACAATCGGCCCCCGAAAGAATCCGCGAATTGATTGATATCGGCGTCGAGTTTACCCGAAGCGACGGCGACAGCGAACTTTCCCTCGGAAGGGAAGGCGGACATTCCCACAACCGGATCGTGCATGCAAAAGACCTGACCGGCCAGGCAGTGGAGGAATCCCTTGTAAAACGGGTACTGCAGAACGAAAATATTCATGTTTACGAAGATCATATCGCCATCGACCTGATCACGCGCTCAACGCGCCTGAAGCGGGGACTGATCATTACCACCCACGAGGATTATTGCTACGGGGGGTATGTCCTGAATCAAAATACCGGCGATATCAATACGTTTTTGGCCCGGTGCACCATCTTGTCCACCGGTGGTTCCGGCAAGGTGTACGCATACACCAGCAATCCCGACGTTGCCACCGGCGACGGCATCGCCATGGCCTACCGGGCCGGGGCGCCTGTGGCCAATCTCGAATTCGTTCAATTTCACCCGACCTGCCTGTTTCACCCGAAAGCCAAGAATTTTCTTCTATCCGAGACCGTTCGGGGGGAAGGCGGGGTTCTCAGGGACAGCCGGGGACGCGCCTTTATGGCGGAATACAGCCCCTCACAGGATCTGGCCTGTCGCGACGTGGTTGCCCGCGCCATCGACCTTGAGATGAAAAAAAGCGGCGACGACTCGGTTTTTCTCGATATTACCCACAAGGATCCCGATTTTATCAAATCCCGTTTCCCACATCTCTACGCCAGTTGCCTTACGTTCGGTTTCGACATGACCAAAGACCCCCTGCCGGTGGTTCCCGCAGCCCATTACATGTGCGGCGGCGTCGTAACGGACATTTTCGGCCAGACCAATATCAAGCACCTGTTCGCCATCGGTGAAACCGCCTGTACCGGTCTTCACGGCGCCAACCGCCTCGCCAGCAACTCGCTTCTGGAAGCCCTGGTATACGCGCACCAGGCCGCCCGAAAAGCCGTCGAACAAATCGAAAGCGGGGACACGGAAGGCTCTGCTGCGGAAATCCCGGAGACCCCCCCATGGGACGATATGGGCACAAGCGACAGCGACGAGGCCATTGTCATCGCACACACCTGGGACGAAATCCGCCGGCTGATGTGGAATTACGTGGGAATCGTACGTTCCGACAAGCGCCTGGCAAGGGCAAAGCGCCGCATCGATATCATCCAGGAGGAAATCCAGGAATATTACTGGAATTTCAGGGTTACTCGGGACCTGGTAGAACTCCGGAACATTGCGATCGTCGCGGAGTTGATCATCCGCTGTGCCCGGCACCGCAAGGAAAGCCGGGGGCTGCACTTCAACATCGCATACCCGGGAAAACGGGACCGATGGAAAAAAGATACCATATTGCGGCGCCCGTTCGTGGGGTGATCATCAGACCATTCTGGCGGCGGGTGCGGTTTCTCCAGCAGGACCGTCAAAATCGATCACAGCCCCGTTTGCGGCATCGGCAATGGAGCAATTGACCACAAGGGTACTCCCGATTCTTTCGATCCCCGTGCCCTCATGGATGTGCCCGCAAAGCACCAACTGCGGCAGGCGGGCGGCAACGAGCCTTGCCACGCCCCTGGAGCCGGCGCACAGACGGCCGATTACCCGGTCAAGCGTCCCATAGGGCGGCGGATGAACCACCAGGATGGTCTCGGAAGATATGTTATGCGCCGCCTTTTCAAAAAGCGCCTTTTCCCGAAGGGCGATCCGGGTCCGGAAGGGGACCGGCACGGCACCGGATATGCCTGAAAAAGAAAAACCGCCGATGTTGATTTGCCGCATATGAAGCGACGTGATATTTTCATACCTGCAGAGACATCGTTCGTGCCATGGCCGGTCAGAGTTTCCCAGAACCGCCAGAACGGGAATGCCGATCTCGTTTAAAAGCGAAAAAACACCGTGAGGGTTGACATAATTGCAGATATCACCCGCTACAACGAGAATATCCGGGGCGTATTCCCTGACCCCCGCCCGTACGCGTTCGATCCGTGAGGGCTTTGCATGAATATCAGCGACTGCATATAGGCGCATGGCTGCTCCTTGACACCGCGCATACTTGACACCGGGCATACTTGCCAGCATTATTACAAAAAGGCCCGGCGCTTGCAACCGATTTGAACCGGAACTATAATTGGGGGTCAGAAACAGGAAGCGATTATGCAGACAAAAGCCGTTTCAATAAAAAAAAACCTTGGCATTCCCGTTGCTGGCGGGCCGGGCCCGGAAGTCGAAGAAGGGGCGCCGGTCGCATCCGTGGCCGCGCTGCCGGACAAAATTCCGTTTATCAAACCCCGCCTCCTTGTCAAAAAAGGGGATCGCGTCAAAATCGGCTCCCCCCTTTTTGAGGACAAGGGGAACCCGAAGCTTCGGTTTCTCTCCCCCGGCGGCGGAACCATCGCCGAGATCGGGTACGGGCAACGTCGGGCCATAACCCGTGTGGTTATTGAAACCGACAAAAAAGAAGAACACGAAGCCTTTACCCCTGTCGATGAAAATGCGCTGAAAAAACTGGATCGTACCCGTTTGACCGAGATGATGATGGACCGGGGGCTGTGGCCCCTTATCCGAAGCCTGCCGTACCGTGCGATTGCCGCTCCGGATGAAAAACCCGCTTCCCTGTGGGTCTGCCTGGATCCGGCGGACCCTTTCCAGGTCCCGTCTGGGGTATATCTCACAGGCAATGAAGCCCGTTTTGCATTTGGTATCCGGCTTCTTGAAAAAATGGGCGCCCCGGTATTCGTATGCGAAAGCGAACAGGCGCCGGTGGAAGACAGCCGGATCGCATCTTTGGTCACCCACCGGGTATCCGGGGCCTACCCGGCCGAGGATCCCGGGGTTGTCCTGTATCACACCAAAAAAACAGCCGATGAAAACCGGGCATGGTTTGTAAAGGGGCAGGACGTGCTTTTGATTGCCGAAGGCATGGCGACCGGCCGTTATCCGACTTCCCGGATCGTTGCGGTATCCGCGTCGGCCAACGGGGATACATCCGGCAACCGGTGCGTGAAAACCCGACTCGGGGCGCCCCTTGCCGCATTGGTGAAAAACCCCCAAACCGCAGCGGCTTGTCGCTGGATCATGGGCGGACTGTTTCAGGGGCATACCACCACCTCGGAAGACTATATGGGATTTTACGAAAGCTCGCTCACCCTGATCGAAGAGGCAACCGATCCGGAATTGTTCGGATTTCTGCGGCCCGGGCTGTATAAGCCGACGGCCTCGCGGACATTTTTGTACGCCCTGCACAAAAAGCATTTTACAGCCAAAGCCGACTTGAGGGGAGAGGAGCGTGCCTGCATCAACTGCGGCAAGTGTGAGCAGGTATGCCCCGTGGACATCATGGTGCAGTTCACCTACAAGTGCATTTACGCCGGGGAAATCGAGGAGGCGCTCCTGCACGGCCTGCTAGACTGTGTGGAGTGCGGCCTTTGCTCCTACGTCTGCCCTGCGAAAATCGAACTGGCGGAAACATTAAAAACCACACGCCACGCATACTACCAGGATCGGATCTGACATATGGGGCGAATCGAGAAGCCATTTCGCAAACTGTTTGACCGGGCCCGCCCGTATTTTGAAAAAGGGGGGCGCATGGCGCGGCTGAAGCCGTTTTTCGAGGCCACGGAAACGTTTTTCCTCTTCCCGGCGATACCCGTAAAGAACAACCCCTTCATCCGTGACAGCCTCGACCTGAAGCGCTACATGAGCATCGTGCTGGCAGCGCTCATGCCGCCTTTTCTTTTTGGCATTTACAATACGGGATATCACGCCAGAAACGCATCCGGGTTGAGCACTGATTTTCTGTCGGTCTTTGGCGAAGGGCTTATCATCGTGCTGCCCATCGTGATCGTTTCCTACGGGGTCGGGCTTTTCTGGGAGGGACTTTTTGCGGTCATCCGCAGACACCCCGTCAGCGAAGGGTTCCTGGTCACCGGACTTTTGTTCCCCCTGACGCTGCCGCCCACCATTCCCCTCTGGCAGGTGGCCGCAGGCATCACCTTCGGGGTAGTCATCGGCAAGGAGGTCTTCGGCGGAACCGGCCGCAACCTGTTCAATCCTGCGCTGACCGCCCGGGCGTTTATCTTTTTCGCATACCCGGTCCAGATGAGCGGAGAGCGGGTCTGGATCGCGTTCCGGGAAACGGCTGGAAACGCCGTTGATGCCGTCAGCGGGGCAACCCCCCTGGCCGTTGCCGCGCTGGCCGAACCCAAAGCGCGCATCGAGGCCGTTTTCGCTGACAGCGGGTACACCTTTCAGACCCTTTTCTTCGGCAACCACATCGGCAGCATCGGCGAAACATCCGCGTTTTTCATCCTTATCGGCGCTTTGATCCTGCTTGCAACGGGTATCGCCAGCTACCGTATAATGGTGGGCGGCGTCATCGGGGTTCTTGCAACCGGCCTTCTCTTCAATTATTTTGCAGCGCCCGATCTGCCGGCATGGTTTTCAATAAATCCCCTCTACCACCTTGTAACGGGCGGATTTGCCTTCGGCATCGTCTACATGGCGACAGACCCGGTCACCGCCCCCGGCACCGATACATCCAAGTGGATATACGGCTTCCTGATCGGCGGCGTCGCGGTCCTGATACGGGTGGTGAACCCGGCATTCCCCGAAGGCGTCATGCTTGCAATTTTGTTTATGAACATCTTTTCACCCCTTATGGAGTATGCGGAAACACGCCTTCGTATCCGAAGGAGAATTCCCAATGTCTGATATGGCAAAATCCATCGTTTTTGCCGTGTGCATGTGTGTCGTGCTGGGCATCCTGCTGACGACGGCGGCAACGGCGCTCCAGCCCCTGCAGCAGAGGAACCTGGAACTCAACCGCAAGAAAAACGTTCTGTTGGCGGTGAACCTTGTGTCGCGGGACAAAAGCTACGCTCCCGAGGAAATCATTGCCATCTACGACGAAAAAATTGAACTTTTCGGCGTTACGCAAACCGGTGCCATCGTGGAAGAGGACAAAATCGACAGGGAGCCGGTGCTCCCCCTATATCTGTATATGGAAGACGATACCATCCAGGCGTATATCGTTCCCATCGACACCCAAGGCTTGTGGGGGATGATCAGCGGCTACCTGGCCCTCGAGGATGACGGCTCCACCGTCAGGGGGTTTACCATCACCCGGCACTCGGAAACGCCCGGGCTTGGCGGGGAAATCGAGCGCCAGTGGTTCCAGGAAAACTTCGAGGGGAAGAAGATCGTGGACAAGCACGGCACTTTCGTGTCGGTGCGGGTCGCCCGGGGAGAGGTGGAGCGCCAGGTCCCCGAGGAGGAAAAACCGCATTACGTGGACGGCATCAGCGGCGCAACACTGACCGGCAAATACCTGTCCGAGGGGCTCAAACAGGTTCTTTCCCGGTATGAACCCGTATCCATCCGGTTTCGGGACAACCGGATCGAAATGCCCGACCGATAAAAGAAACGGGCAGGGGGGAATTTTATAGCGATGAAACTGACACGCACAAAGACATTTAAAGCGTTTGCCGAACCGGCATGGACGAACAATCCCATCAATATGCAGATGCTGGGGATATGCTCGGCGCTGGCGGTCACCATACAACTCAAGACCGCATTCGTCATGACCCTTGCCATGATATTCGTCATTACAGGGTCCAGCCTGATCATTTCCCTTCTGCGGAAAATCATTCCCGGCAATATCCGGATCATCGTCGAACTGGGCGTGATCGCCTCCCTGGTCATACTCACCGACGAATTCCTGCGGGCCTATTACTTTGAAATCAGCCGGCTGCTGTCGGTTTTTGTCGGATTGATCATTACCAACTGCATCATTTTGGGGCGCACTGAAGGATTCGCCATGTCCAACCCGCCGCACCTGGCCGTGATGGACGGGCTCGGCAACGGCACCGGGTACGGTTCCGTCCTGCTTTCCGTGGCTTTTCTGCGGGAGCTTTTCGGATCCGGCGAGGTGTTCGGCTATGATCTCATCCCCCAGTCTTTTTATGACGCGGGGTACGAAGACATGGGATTCATGCTCCTGGCCCCGGCCGCGTTCATCATTATCGGGCTTATGGCATGGCTGCAGAAATATCTGAGCGGCACGGGGGAAAAAGACCGGTAAAGGAGAGCATCGGGGGCGCCTTGCATAACGGCGCTGCGCAGTAAAACAAAAAGGAACTCTCACACAGGATCATCATCCATGGTGGAACTTGTCAGTCTGTTTCTGAATTCCGTATTTGCGGGGAACATCCTGCTCGCCTACTTTCTGGGCATGTGTTCGTTCGTGGCCATATCCAAGAACCTCAATACGGCCATCGGGCTGGGCTTTGCCGTCGTTTTCGTCCTCACCGTCACGACACCCGTCAACTGGCTTATTTTCCACTATCTTCTGGCCCCGGGGGCTCTTGCATGGGCGGGCATCGGGGATGTCAACCTGAGCTTTCTGCGGCTCATCGTATTTATTTCCGTGATTGCCGCCATGGTTCAGGCCCTCGAAATGCTCATTGACCGGTTTTCCGCCTCTCTTTACGCAGGGCTTGGCATCTTTCTTCCCCTGATCGCAGTCAACTGCGCGATCCTCGGGGGTTCCCTGTTCATGGTGGAACGGGAATACACATTTATCGAATCGGTTGTATTCGGTTTCGGCGCAGGCGTGGGCTGGATGCTTGCCATCGTAGCCATGGCGGCCGCCCGCATCAAGATGCGCTATGCGGACCTTCCGTACGGCCTGGACGGTTTTGCCATCACCATGATCGTCACCGGTCTCATGGCAATGGGATTTATGCTTTTTTCAGGCATTTCATTGTAGCAATGCGGTGAAAAGCATGGCGGTTAAAATGACATGAACCTATCTCAACATTCGGATTTCGGTTCAAGACCCTTGCGGCGTCTTGTTTCAAACCGCAGATATACTCCCGTATTTCGAGGATTTGAAATAAGACGCCAACAAAGATATTGGGCCGAAAGGCAATTTTGAGATGGGTTCTAGAACAAAAAGGAAGCAGCTTTGATTTACATCACCAGTCTTGTAGTATTTACCGCCATCATTCTCGTACTGGTTTTGATATTGCTGTTCATCGAGGCCAGGATCGTAAAGAAAGGCGACCGGACCATTGAAATCAACAACGACAAGGAAAATACCCTTGTTGTCCCCATGGGGACAACGCTTCTTGGCGCCCTCGTGAAAAATGAAATCTATTTGCCCTCCGCCTGCGGTGGATCCGGTACGTGCGGCCAGTGCAAGTGCCGCGTCGTCGAGGGGGGTGGCGATATCCTGCCTACGGAACTGCCGCAACTGGACCGCCATGAAAAAGCGGAGAACATAAGGCTTTCCTGCCAGCTCAAGGTCAGGAGCGACATGAAGATCGAAATCCCGCCGGAAATTTTTTCCATCAAAAAATATTCCGGAAAAGTGGTGTCCAATAAAAACATCGGCGCCTATATCAAGGAGCTGGTCATTGAAATGGAAGAGCCCGTCGAATTTACCGCCGGGCAGTATATGCAGATCGATATCCCGGAATATGATCTTTCCTTTGCCGATTTTGCCGTAGAGGAGATCTTCAAACCGGACTGGGATCGCTACAATTTGTGGGAGCTGTCCGCATCCAACGATGAACCCGCCTACCGGGCCTACTCCCTGGCCAACGAACCGGCAGAAAACCGGCGGCTCATGTTTACCATTCGGATTGCCACGCCCCCGCCCGATGCGAAAAATGCCCCCCCCGGCATTGGGTCATCCTACCTGTTCAGCCTGAAACCCGGCGACACGGCAACGCTTTCCGGCCCGTTCGGTGACTTCAAGGTAACGGAGAGCGACCGGGAAATGTGCTTTATCGGCGGCGGGGCCGGCATGGCCCCTCTTAGAAGCCAGATCCGGGACCAGTTGCTGCAGGTAAAAACGGACCGGAAAATGACTTTCTGGTACGGGGCCCGGAGCCGGAAAGAGATGCTCTATGACAAGGAACTGCGGACGCTCGACGAGCAGAATGACAATTTTTCATACTACGTGGCGCTCTCTGAACCCCTGCCCGAAGACGAGTGGGACGGCCTGACCGGTTTCATTCACCAGGCGGCCAATGACAATTACCTGGAAGAACATGAAGACCCCTCTGAAATCGAGTACTACCTTTGCGGCCCGCCCGTAATGGTTGGCGCCGTCCGGGAAATGCTGGACAGCCTCGGGGTGGAACCCGGGATGATCCAGTACGACGAGTTCTCATAACAGGATCCGGCAGCCGCTACATCCGGGCAATGACGGCTGTGGGCAGGATTTTGAGTATCCGCCCCACGATATTCCATGGAAATACCGGCACGGTGGACGATCTGACCTTTTTTTCAATGAGTTTTGCGATAATCTGCGCCCCTTTTTCAACACTGATGAGAAAAGGGCGGCTGGGGAGCATGTCGTTTAAAGGCGTGTCGATAAAGCCGGGATACAATACTGTGATATCAATATTTTTCCGGTACAGTTCCGCCCGCATGGCCTCCATGTAAACGGCCAGCCCGGCCTTGGATGCACAGTATGCGGAACTTTTCGGCATACCCCGAAAGGCGGCGACCGACGATATGCCGACGATATGCCCTTTTCCTTTTTCCAAAAAATAGGCCGCGGCCGCATCCATGGTGGCAATGGCGCCGAGGAGGTTGACTTCCAGGGTCTGTTTTGCCTTGTCAAAATCGCCGCGCCCCACTTTTTCACCGAGCCCCACGCCCGCATTGGCCAGAACAATATCGATGCCGCCGGTTTCTTCGGCCATTTCCGAAAAAGCGGCATACACGTCACTATAATGGGTCACATCCAGGGGGCGTATGGCAGTGACGGGGGGTGCATACGTGCGGTGTATCTCTTCTTGTATTTTTCTCAGGGCGTCGTGATTTCTTGCGGCAAGTGCCAGTCCGTATCCTTTTTTGGCCATCTCAAACGCCAGGGCCTTTCCGATCCCCGACGATGCGCCGGTAATAAAAATGGTCTTGCTCATATTTTTTCCCCATTACAATCTGGTTGACATTCCGGTCCCGGAAGCAGAAACGGCACTTTCGGAGTTATCGCACTTCTATTTTGCGCGTCTTGTTCATGGTGCGTGCATTGTATTCCCAATAGAATGAAAATGCAAAATGAAACCCGTTGCATATCAAATCCTGCACAGACTTCTAAGCGGTATTGCTTGAAAACACCTTGGTTGAAAGTAAAAACCATCTCAAAAAAAATTGGGGATCAAGATCAAGGCGGCGGTAAAATGGTAACCGGAGGCATACACTAGTATGCCGAGGATCTATATTTCACCGCCAACGAAGATATTGGGCCAAAAGATCTTTTTGAAATGGCTTGTAGCATCCGTAGGCCAAACCCATTATAGTATACAAGGAATAACAAGCTGAATCCATAAAGGAGCGGGCTATGACAATCGACGCAATGAATATCGTGGTCTCTGTTGCGGAATGGAGCATCGCTGTTCTTGAACTTCTGGGGATCGGCATCATCATGATCTTTGCGGTCTATGCAACCGCCTACAACCTTTACCTGCTCATAATCTGGGGGGCGAAGGAAAAAATTTTCCAGGAATACCGATTGCAGCTGGCCCGGGGCATTCTGCTGGGCCTGGAATTTCTCGTGGCAGCCGATATCATCAAGACCGTGGCCATCGAATTGACATTTTCCAGTGTCGGTATCCTGGCCGTCATCGTAATCATACGAACATTTCTGAGCTTTGCCATCGATATGGAAATCACCGGAAAATGGCCATGGCAGAATCAAAGCGCTTCATGAAAACCTCTTTTTCCCAAAAACCGTACAATTTTTGGTTTACATTCCTGTTTTTGTAATTTATCTAAAACTGTTTTCGTTTTTTCCAATTTCGCCTGCAGGCAAAACTGTTTTTCGTTCCCCCCGTCCTGGTATGTTCCGACGGGTGAGTTGTCGAAAACAGTGAAAAATTTTACGACCGATTAAAAAACAAACAATCAAGGAGGCGCTTTCATGTCGGTTATCAGCAATGTTATTGACAAGGTAAAACACATCGATCCGGAACAGAAAGAATTTCACCAGGCGGTCATTGAGGTCCTGGAAACGCTGGAACCGACAGTAAAACGGCATCCGGAGTTTGTAAAAGCCGGCATCTACGAACGGATCGTGGAGCCTGAACGCGTCATCATGTTTCGCGTGCCGTGGGTCAACGATAATGGGGAAGTACAAGTAAACAGGGGCTTCCGTGTACAGTTCAACAACGCCCTAGGGCCTTTTAAGGGGGGGCTCCGGTTTCATCCCTCGGTCAATCTGGGCATAATCAAATTTCTGGGATTTGAACAGATTTTCAAGAATTCCCTGACCACCCTTCCCATGGGAGGGGGCAAGGGCGGATCCGATTTCGACCCCAAGGGCAAATCCGACGGGGAAATGATGCGTTTCTGCCAGTCCTTCATGCGAGAACTCTACCGGCACATCGGACCGGAAACCGATGTGCCCGCAGGGGATATCGGTGTGGGCGGACGGGAGATCGGCTACCTTTTCGGTTATTATAAAAAAATCAGAAATGAGCATACCGGCGTATTAACGGGCAAAGGCCTTGAATACGGCGGCAGTCTGATCCGCCCGGAGGCCACCGGCTACGGAACCGTATATTTCGCCCAGGAAATGCTGGCGACCCGCGGGATGGATCTCAAGGACAAGGTGGTTGCCGTGAGCGGATCGGGCAACGTGGCCCAATACGCCATTGAAAAAGTCAATGAACTGGGCGGCCGGGTGATCACGATCTGCGATTCTTCCGCAACAGTTATCGATGAAAATGGGATCGACAACGACAAGTGCTGCTATATCATGGAATTGAAGAACATCCGCCGGGGGCGGATACAGGAATATTCGGAAAAATACAAGACGGAATGCTTTCTGAACAAAAACGTGTGGGACGTAATCCGGGAAAAGGGGATAAAGATCGACATTGCCCTCCCCTGCGCCACCCAGAATGAAATCGACGGGCAGAACGCAAAAGCCCTGATCGAAAACGGCTGCTTCTGCGTCGCCGAAGGCGCCAACATGCCCTCTACCCCGGAAGCGGTGGATGTCTACCAGGAAAGCAACATTCTCTACGGCCCCGGAAAAGCGGCAAATGCCGGGGGGGTGGCCACCTCCGGCCTGGAAATGAGCCAGAACAGCATGAAACTCTCCTGGACCCGGGAGGAAGTCGACCACCGGCTGCTTCAGATTATGAAAAGCATCCACAAATCCTGCCTGGATGCATCCGAGGCCTACGGCAAAAAAGGGGATTACGTTACCGGGGCCAATATCGCCGGCTTTGTAAAGGTCGCCCGTGCGATGCTGGCATACGGGGTGGTGTAAAAAAACAAGATCTTTGCCATTGTAGCGGGTCTGTTCATGGGCGGGAGAGCATCAGTCTCCCGCCCGCCACCTTCCCCAAAAACCCGGGGCAGGAAAAAGCAACTTGGTTTCCAAACTCACCTTAAATAAAGCGGTCAGGGAATTTTCCCGTGATCGGGCCGATTCTCTACGTCATGACCTTCAAGACGCTGGAAGAGGCCGTCGAAATGCACAACGACGTGCGCCAGGGGCTGTCCTCGGCGCTGTTCATCTGTTTAAGCAGCCGCGAACCGGTCAAAACGGACATATATTTCACTGCTTTAAATTTCGAACCATGCACGTGGTTCACAAAAC
>JAWOAV010000082.1:0-4253 GCA_046498365.1 Desulfosalsimonadaceae bacterium | reverse complement strand
CCGCTTTCGGACAAGTGGGGCGAAACCGTGCACAAATCGCAGTTGTTGGTGGGAAAGGTCCGGTCCAGTCGGGTCATGAGCCCGCCGATGGCGTACGCTTTGTCAATGAGTACGACGTCGCGCCTGGATTCGGCCAGGTCCAGGGCCGCCCGGATGCCGCCCACGCCCCCGCCGATCACGAGCACGGTTTGATTGCCTGCTTGTATGGTGTTCATATCCGTATATTCCTGCATGGGTTCCCCCAGTGATGGCATGATTTGGATTGCCGCATTTCGGCTACAGCCCGGCGCTCGACAAAATATCCGGCAGCCGGTGCTCCCAGCCCAGGGTGGTGATCTTGATTCCCTGGACCATATTTTTCAATTCCTTGGCCGCCTCCCCGGCCATGCGGATGCATTCGGCTTCCCGGTCCGGGGCTTTGCGGATGCGCCGGATCATGTCCTCTGAAATGCGGGAGGCGGGATCATGAATGGACATGTAGCGGGCCATGCCCACATTCTTGAGCAGAAACACCGTGGCCACAACCGGCACGCCAAGGGGTTTGAGCGCGTCAACGATACGGCTGTATGCGGTCATGTCGAACACCGGCGGCGTAACGACATACCGGGCCCCGGCATCGACTTTCCGCCCCACCACCTCTATTTCGGCTGCCAGCTGGCTGTCATCGGCCACCGGGGCCATGGCGCAGCCTGCCGAAATATCGGGCGTGCCTTTGAGCTCAAAGCCGGAAAGGTCCACCCCTTCGCACAGGGATCGAATCATTTCCAGGATGGCGACCTCGTCGATATCATCGACCGTTTTCGCCTCCCGGTGATCCCCGTTGGCCATGGGCTCGGCCGGCACCACCAGCAGATGCGGGATGCCCAGCACATAGGCCGCGAGGACGTCCCCCTGAAGGGCCATGCGATTCTTGTCCCGGCCATAGATGTGAACAATGGTTTCCAGGCCCTCCCGGCGAAGCAGGGCGCCCCCGGCCAGCGCGCTCATGCGCATGACCCCGTTGTCCATGTCCGGTATTACCACGGCATCGATCCGGTCTTTCAAACGCCTGGCATTGGTCACGAGTTCTGAGATATCCACGCCCTTGGGGGTATTCATCTCAGCGAGCACCACGAATTCAGCGGCTGACAATTTCTTCTTAAAATTCATAATTAAACCTCGTTGTATAAGGCAGTTATCATCAGACCCCACGGACAGGGCGCAAAACGAGTATCACCGCTTTCAGGATATGGCATGTCCCGTTTCAAGGAAATACCGTTATATAAAGGAAAAATCGGCAGGGTCTGTCGGAAAAAGCGGGAATCCGGCTTGCTACCATCGTGACGGTGTTTCACTGTTTACCCCCGCAACAATCAAAATTTGACGGCTTCGTAAAAAGTCCAATATCTGCGTTGCGCACAATTTTTGAAGAATCTCACGTACGGCGAAGTACGATCGATTCTTCAAAAATTGCAGGCGCCTTGATCTTGAACATTTTACAAAGCCGTCTGAAAACGACTTTTTACGAATTCATCAAATTTTGTTATATTTTAAAAAACTATACCCATCTTCCTTCGCGGAAGAAAGATTGTAATAAAACACGGCTGAATCGCTTGTCAAGGTGGAAATCGAATTTTTTGGCCATATGCACATAATTAACGAGATTTAAATCAAAAAGAGATTGCCGAAAAATGGGTAACCTCCTGCAAAAAAAATGGAAATTGAATGGGCGCAACCACCTCCCATACGTTTCCATTTATTGATAACATTTCGTTTTTATTAGCTAACTATATATTATATTAAAAGACTCCCGTCTTTCCGGAAAAATTCATGCCACCCGTTATTGCCGCTATTCCTCCAGGGAAATACATTCCACGGGGCAGGAATCAATCGCCTCCTGGATCGCTTCTGCGGGGCCGCCTTCTGGCTTGATAACATAGGCTTTTTCCTCATTTTCGTCAAAACCGAACACCTCGGGACAAATTTCCACGCAGGATTCGCACCCCACGCATTCCTCCGTATCAATCACCACCTTTGCCATTTGCGATTCCTTTCCGTAAAAATTTTCCAACAGACGAACATTCACCAAGGGGGCGCAGTGGATGGCGGTACTGTCACGCCGGAGCGCGACAGTACCGCCATGCGGATAGCAATCCAATGCTCGCTCTTCCCGGTAAAGGGCGTCAAAACCGATCAACCGCTCATGGTCCGGCGATCGGCCATATCAATCAATACCCGTTCTCTTGTTTTATCGATGCCCAGGGCTTTTCTCTTTTTATCGATATGGGCGATCATTTTACGGGCATGCAGCACGGGGTCCGGTTCCAGATCCCACATGCCGCCGTACATCTTTTCAAATTCCTCGAACAGGTACTTCTGGAAAACCGGCGCCCCGGTAACCGGCAGGGTGACGCCGAACACCGTATACACGCCCGAAGCCACGAAATAATGGCCGATGCTGATCGCCTTTTCGCTCATCCATTCCGGTGCGCTTCCGGCCGCGGGCAGATCACTGATATCATTTCCAAGCCCCCCGGCTTTGACCACTTCGGTTGCCGCCAGCAGGATCCGGCTGTTGTCCACGCAGGAGCCCAGATGCAGAACCGGGGGGATGCCCACGGTTTCGCATACCTCGGCAAGGCCCGGGCCGCAGTAGACACCGGCGGTTTCCGGCGTCAAAAGCCCTTCCATGGCGCAGGCGATGCCATTGCAGCCGGTGGTCAGAACGATCACGTCATTTTTGATCAGTTCCTTTACCACGGCAATGTGCCCTTCATTGTGCCGCGTCCGGGCGTTGTTGCAGCCGACCACGCCCGCAATCCCCCGGATCCTGCCGTTGATGATATTGTCGTTAAGGGTATAGTAGGACCCCCGGAACGTGCCGCCGAGATGGTACTCGATGGATTCCACGCCGAATCCCGCGATCTGGGTGTTTTTATGCCGGGGGATCATGACCTCCGATTTCCGGTTGGCAAAGTTGTCGATGGCGATTTTCACGATCCGCTTGGCATCTTCAATGGCATAATGCTCATCGAATTCGATATGGATGACATTTTCCTGTTCCATTTTCGCGATGGGATGCGTGGTGATGAGCTTGGTGTGAAAACAATTGGCCACGTTGGCAATGTTCTGCATGATGCACTGGATGTCGACCACCATGGCGTCGCATGCGCCGGTGATGATGGCCAGTTCCTGCTGCAGAAACGTGCCGCAAAGCGGTACGCCGTGGCGCTGCAATATTTCGTTGGCCGTACAGCAGATGCCGGAGAGCTGGAGCCCCTTTGCACCGCTTGCTTTTACGTATTCCTGTATTTCCGGCGTCTGGGTCACGGCGACGATCATTTCGGAAAGAACCGGTTCGTGGCCGTGAATCACAAGATTGACATGGTCTTCCTTTAAAACGCCCAAATTGGCCTCGGACTGGATCGGGTACGGGGTGCCGAAAAGAACGTCCTGGAGATCGGTGGCCAGCATGGATCCGCCCCAGCCGTCGGCGATGGCCGCACGGGTTCCCTGTTTCATAAGATTTTTGTAATCCTGGTCCACGCCGATATGCGTCCGGTGCATGATTTCAACAATTTCCCGGTCGATATTCCGCGGGAGCACCCCTTGTTTTTCCCACTTCTCATAGAGCGCTTCCGGGGCGCGCTTTGTATACAGAAGCGCTCCGTCCGGTATATGATCTAATCAAGGGTTGCAAACTATTTGACAGGAAATATTATGCCAAGGATAATCCTGGCTTCAAAAGGGTTATGAATGATCCAATAGAGCACTATATTAAGTTTGGCGCCAAAGAAATGAAAAATCCGAGTGTCTTATTCGATACACTTTTTTATCTCCAGCATAATAGAGATATAAATCCAGATAATATAAATCCTTTATACCACTTTATAAAATATGGACAGCTCGAAAAACGTCAGTTTATTCCAGAATCTCGGTCACTAGATGTTCTACGTGGTAAAACCAATTGTATAAATCCGATTCAAATATTTAACAAATTAAAAGCAAGTTATTACATTATTTGCAGCGGTTTTTATGACTACGATTTTTACTTGAGCAGCTCAGAAGCATATCAGCATAGTATATTTCGAAAGTTTTTTTGTGGTTTTAGAAACTCGCCAGTAAAATTGTTTTCATATTTGGGTAAGCTTCTAACCCATCCGGTGTTGCATTACGTTTTTATTGGTGTATATCAGGGGAAAGATTTAACTGCTAATTTTAACTCTGCCTACTACTTAAGTCATAATTGGGATGTTTTGTTCAGTGGGTTCAAT
>JAWOAV010000092.1:0-3980 GCA_046498365.1 Desulfosalsimonadaceae bacterium | reverse complement strand
CCCAAGGTATCCCGAGAGGAAGGCGACCATGAGCGAGCTCCGGAAGAAGAAGTGCAAGCCCTGCGAAGGTGGAATTCCTCCCATGACCCTGGAGGAGGCTACCGAGATCCAGAAGGAAGTGCCCTTGTGGGAGGTCATCGACGAGGGTCACGGAATCCGGCGAATCCTGACCTTCGCCAACCATCACGAGGTCATGGCTTTCGTCAACGCAGTGGCCTGGATCTCCCACCGGGAGGACCATCACCCGAGTGTTTCGGCCGGATACAGCCGCTGCGAGATCGTATACTCGACCCACGCCGTGGACGGGGATCGAATCCCCGGCAGGCTTCTGCATGTAAATATTTTTGCCTGCACCTTCTTTGCCGCGGTCAGCGGCTCCTCAGCCGCAACGACCGCCACGGTAGGGAAAATAACCGTCCCCGAACTCAAAGAGCGCGGCTACCAGCACCGGATTTCCATCGGGTCGCTTGCAGGGGCGGGCACCCTGGGTTTCCTGGTACCCCCCAGCATGATGATGCTTGTATACGGTATTATCGGCGATGTCAGCATCGGCCGTCTCTTTATCGCCGGCATTCTTCCGGGCGTCATGATCGCCGGCCTTTTCAGCGGCTACATCTTCCTCCGCTGCCTCTATAATCCGCAGCTTGCACCGGCCAGGGCGGAGAGTTATACCTGGCTCCAACGGTTCAAGGGATTAAAAGACATTGCGCCGGTCGCCGTTCTCATCGCGGGCGTGCTGGGAAGCCTTTACGCCGGCTGGGCCACACCCACGGAAGCAGGGGTTGTCGGCGTGGTGGGGGCAATGCTCTTTGCGCTTTTCACCGGGAGTATGGACCGTCAGGTATTCATGGCAAGCATCAAAGGGGCGATCAAGACATCGGCCATGATCATGCTCATCGTCATGGGCGCAGGCTATTTCTCCGTGGCCATCGGATTTCTGGGCATCACAAGGCAGCTTACCATGTTCGTGGCGGAAATGGGGCTCTCCCCGTACATGCTGATCCTCATCCTGTCGCTTGTCTATCTCATTTTGGGCTGCCTGCTGGACGGTTTTTCCATGATCGTGATGACGACCCCGATTTTTCTGCCCCTGGTCACCTTTGTCGGATTCGACCCCGTGTGGTTCGGCATATACATTATCCTGATGATCGAACTGGCCCAGATCACCCCGCCGGTGGGATTCAACCTGTTTGTCATATCCGGGCTGACCAATGAAGACATCCTGACCATCGCCCGGGCCGCGCTTCCGTTCTTTTTGATATTGTGCGCAGCCACTGCCATCGTTACCATTTTCCCCCGGTTCGTCCTGTTCCTCCCGAACCTCATGTAGCGCGAAAGGGCCTTGAAAATGAAACATATCGACATCAACTGCGACATGGGGGAAAGCTTCGGCGCCTACACCATCGGCATGGACGAGGATGTGATCCCCTATATCACGTCCGCCAATATCGCCTGCGGATTCCATGCCGGAGACCCCATGGTTTTGCGGCGAACGGTCCGCATGGCAGCTACAAACAGGGTGGGGGCCGGGGCCCATCCGGGGTTTCCAGACCTTCTGGGCTTCGGCCGGCGGAAAATGGAATGCACTCCGGACGAAATAGAGAACTACGTCATCTATCAGACAGGCGCAATCCGGGCGTTCTGCGATGCTGAAGGCATTGCACTGCAGCATGTCAAGCCCCATGGCGGACTCTACAACATGGCGGCGGAAAATGAAAAACTCATCGAAACCATTGCAAAAGCGATTGCACGTGTCGATCCGGGCCTGATCATGGTGTGTCTGGCGGGCCAAAATGCCCGCCGGTTTCGTGAAATTGTGGAAAACACGGGGATTCAGGTGGTATTCGAAGCCTTTCCGGACCGGGCGTACACCCCGGAAGGAACCCTTGTTTCACGAAACAAACCCGGCGCAGTGATCTATGAGCCGGAGGCAGTGGCAGAACGGGCGCTGATGATGGCTGCAAAAGGAATGATCGAAGCCGAAGACGGCAGCATGCTTACCCTGGAAGCCGACACCCTGTGCGTTCACGGAGATACGCCCGACGCGGTCGACCTTGTGCGAAATATCCGCGAAACGCTCGAAGGAAACGACATAACGGTTGTGCCCATGGCGGAAATCATATCCCTGAAACAGGGGAAAAAGGGCTTATGACGGACTCCCTTTTTGCACGCCCCCGCATACGGATCAGCGGTGACCGGGCCTTTCTGGTGGAATACGGCGATACCATCGATTGCCGGGTAAATGAAAAGGTCCGCGCCATGACCGAGCTTCTCAGAAAGGCAGCCCCCGAAGGGGTTGACCTGATTCTGCCGGCGTACCGGAGCATCGGCATCATGTATGATCCACTGAAGACCTCGCACCACAAAATATGCACCCTTTTGAGCGATCTGGAAGCGCACATGGACGAGGCCGTCATTCCGGAACCGCGTACGGTGGATATCCCCGTCTGCTATGGCGGCCAGTACGGCCCGGACATCGAATTCGTCGCAGCACACAACCATTTGAGCGTCGACGAAGTCATCCGTATTCACACGACCGGTCCGTATCGCATCTATACCATCGGATTTGCACCGGGGTTTTTCTACCTGGGGGGTCTTGATCCGCGGCTTCACACCCCACGCATGGAAACGCCGAGAACCATGGTGCCCGCAGGCTCCGTTGGCATCGCGGAAACGCAGACCGGCGCTTACCCCCTGGACAGTCCCGGGGGATGGCAAATCATCGGACGCACGCCGGTAAAACTCTTCGATGCGAAACGAAAGGACCCGTTTTTCTACCAGGCGGGCGACAGCATCCGTTTCAAGGCCATCTCTCCTGCGGAATACGGGGGCATCGCAACAGGGAAAAACATATGACCGAAATGTTTTTGGTGCATTCCCCGGGCCCGTATACCACCATTCAGGACAGGGGCAGATTCGGGTATGTCCACATGGGCGTTCCCGTATCCGGGGCACTCGACGAATTCGCCTACACCTGCGCCAACCTTCTGGTGGGAAATTCGGAGGACCGGCCTGCCCTTGAAATCACTTTTGCAGGCCCGCACATGAAAGCCATGGATGATGCGGATATCGCCCTGACCGGCGCGGACATGGATTTCACCATTAATGAAATGGCGGCAGGCCAATGGCGAACGATCCGTGTCAAGCGGGGGGACAGTATCCGCATCAATACGGCGCACACCGGATGCCGGGCCTATCTTGCCGTAACCGGCGGCATTTCCGTCCCGGAAGTCATGGGGAGCTGCTCCACGTATGTCAGCGGGAAAATCGGCGGCATCAACGGCCGGGCGATTCGCGCCGATGACGTGCTGGAACGCAAAGAGGGAAAACCGCTGGATAATCCGCGCCAAATGACCTGGCACCCGCTTTATGGGACGGATATTCACATCCGGGCCATTCCCGGGCCGCAGGAGGAGTACTTCAGCAAAGGGATGGACATCTTTTTTTCCGAACCCTATACGGTCACGGACAAGGCCAACCGCATGGGGTATCGCCTGGCGGGACCGGAGGTTTCCCGCAATACCGACGCGCCCCAGAGCATCATCTCGGAGCCCTCCATTTACGGGAATGTCCAGATCCCCCCGGACGGCAAACCCATTATCCTGATGGCGGAACAGACCATCGGCGGTTATGCAAAAATCGCCACCGTGATAACGCCCGATCTTTTCCGGATTGCCCAGGCCCGCCCCGGCGACCGGATCCGCTTTCACCGCGTGACGCTGGCGGAGGCCCACGGGATTTCCACCCGGTGGCTTGCCTGCAGGAAAGACATCCGTCAGTTTCTTCAGGCGGAAATAATTTCTTGAAAAGCCAAAAAAAAAATGTATCTTTATAAAGGAATCGAAAACCGGTATATGCGATCCACCTACAACCAACGGCAAGTCATACGGGAATACTTATGGCAAAACCAGCATTGAAAGAACATCGCATCGAACGTCAGTGGTGCAAGGGATGCGGCATCTGTGTACACTTCTGCCCCA
>JAWOAV010000078.1:0-14806 GCA_046498365.1 Desulfosalsimonadaceae bacterium | reverse complement strand
TTCCCCCCTTCCCCGTAGCAATCGCCGTCCCCCATGTGGACCAGGATGTCCAGGTTCTGGTTGGCGAGCTTGGCGCCCGTGGCCACTGGCAGGGCTCGCCCGTGAAGACCATGGAAAAAATTGCAATTCAGAAAATGAGGCGTTTTCGCGGCCTGACCGATACCCGAGACGATCAATATTTTTTCCGGGGGCAGCCCTTTTTCGGCCAAGGCGCTCTTTACCGCATTCAATATGCCGAAGTTGCCGCAGCCCGGGCACCACTTGTTCTCAAAATCATTATCATAGGTCGATACCTCAGCCATTGGCCCCCTCCATAAACTGCTTTGTCTTAGTAACAACACTGTGCCGCCGCATGGGGCGGCCATCGTATTGAACAATGGCAGAAGCGGCGTCCAGTCCCGTGTGCCGGCGGATCAGTCCGCCCAATTGGGACGAGGTGTTGAGCTCCACCGTAATGAAATGCCCGCACCCGGAGAGCGCCGCCGCTGCCTGGGACGCGGGAAAAGGCCAGATATCCGAAAAAAAGACCGCACCCACATCGTAGTTTTCACTGCGCAGCCGGTTTACTGCCTCACGAACCACGCCGTCGGTGGACCCCCAGGTGACCAGCAGCAAACGGGCATCCGGAAAAATGGCTTCCGGGCCTCTCATTTCTTCGGCCATATGCAGCATTTTTCGGCTGCGTTTGTCGACCTGCCCGTTCCTGTCGGAGATGGTCTCGCTGAGGTGGCCGTCTTCCCGGTGTTCGTTGCCCGTCACCATGACCCGCGCCTTGCCCGCGCATGGAACGGCCCGCGGGGAAACGCCTGAATCGGTAATGGCAAATCGCTTGTATCCGGCAGGATCTTCCATATCCGCATCGGATACGAGAAACCGCTCGATGCTTTCCGGGATGCGCCATTGTTCGCTGGCAATGGAGAGGGAATCGGTGAAATACTGGTCCACGAGGACAATCGCCGGCACCTGGTATTTTTCCGCCAGGTGGAAGCTGCGGATAACCGTTTCAAACGCCTCGTCAAGCGTTCGGGGGGCGAACACGAACCGGGGAAATTCATCCGGTGCAGCATGAATGACAAAATGAAGGTCCCCCTGGCCGGTTCGGGTGGGCAGACCGGTGGCCGGCCCCGGCCGCTGGGCATTGATAACGACCAGCGGCGTTTCGGTGATACCGGCAAGGCCGATTCCTTCTACCATGAGTGAAAAACCGCCGCCGGAAGTCCCTGTCAAGGCGCGAACGCCTGCAAACGAGGCCCCGATCGCTATGTTGATCGCGGCGATCTCGTCTTCGGCCTGTTCCACAACCAATGGGAAACGGTCCATGAACTGAGCCATGTGAACCAGAATTCCGGTTGCAGGGGACATGGGGTAAAAGGCGGCGACCCGGCAGTCCGCGGCCAGTGCGCCAAGTGCCAGCGCCTGGGCGCCGGATAGCATTTTTCCTTGGGGACCCCGGGCCGGCCAGTCAAATTTCCAGTCAAACGGAATGTCTGCCACCGCATCAAAACCCGATTTTGCCGCCTTTTTGTTGTTTTCAACAACCGATTGCGATTTCCCGCCAAATGCCTCCTCGATAACCTGATCAACCAGCGCCGCCGGAGCCCCAAGCATTCCCAGGGCTGCACCGGCCGCCACGGTATTGATCATGATCTTTCCCCCGGCGTCCTCTGCCAGTTTCGTAAACCCGACATCCACCACATTGCCTTCTTCCCCGGCGCCGACATTGGATTCAACCTCCTTCAATATTCGACCTCCCTGGAAGAGTTGGTCGGCGTGCCTATCGAGAGACTCCCTGTTCAATGCCACCAACAGGTGGTTTCGGTCGTCCGGAGCGGTCACCGGTTCATCGCAGATCCGAAGCTGCATGAAACTGTGTCCGCCGCGAATGCGCGATTCAAAATCATTGATAACCATGAGGTACAGCCCGGCCCGGTGGCAAACACCGGCCAGCAGATCGCCCACCGTCTGTATCCCCTGACCTGCGGCCCCCCCGATGGTAACGGTTACGTCGATATTCATTGCCAGCCCCTGTATTGAATTGCGATCATCCGGCCGGTTGGTTCATGCTATCAAAGCCATGCCGTTGTATCGGGCACGGTCACTCCGAGCCGGTCGGCCGTTTTGCTTAGTGTTTCAGACAAGCGAGCCATGCTGTCATCGATGTTCTTTTTATTGGGAGACCAGTCTGCAGGACATTGATTTTTCAATTCCTCCAATCCGGCATCAATGTTGTCAACCATGGCCATCAGCTCTTTTGCCGCTTCCGTATGGGCCGGATCCGGCATTTTTTCAGCCTTTGCAATCACGTCATACAGTCCTGCCTTTAACCCGATCATCCGCTTGTATACCTGTTCGCAGTAATCTTTCACATCCGTCATTGTACTTTCCTCCTTGTCATGTGTGTCAGCCAATACGGCCACATTCCTTTCCATACCAGAATACCGGGAACCGCGGCCGATCCCCTACCGGGGCCAGACCTTCGCAAACCCTTCCCCCTTCACAAAACAATGGGGGCACTCTTCCGGAGGCTCTTCGCCATAATGTACGTATCCGCAAAGCGGGCAGCGCCAGGCCTGCGTATCCGTCGGATTGCCCTCATCATCAAAAATCGGATGATCAGCGCCCACTAACACCGGCACTTCTTCGATCGCCGGCATGACGGGTTCGTAAGCGCTCAACAGGTAACCGGCTACGATCATCCGCTGAATTTCGCTGGTCCCCTCATAGATGGTGAACAGACGGGTATCCCGGAGGAGTTTTTCAATGGGGAACATCTTCGTATATCCGTAGCCGCCGAATATCTGAAGGGCGTCGTTTAACACCTCCATTGCGCTTTCCGTGGCGTAGAACTTTCCGATGGACGCGGTGATGGTCGGGTCCATGCCGCTGTCGGCTTCCCAGGCCCCTTTGAGGACCAGCAGGCGGGATGTTTCCACCCGCTGATACATCTCTGCAAGCTTGAACTGTATGGCCTGGTAGGAATGGATGCTGCTGCCGAACGTCTTTCGTTTTTTTGCGTAATCAATGGCGTATTCCATTGCAGAGCGGGCGGCTCCCACGGCAAAAGCGCCGATTATCGGACGGGTCCGGGAAAAGGTTTTCATGGCGAGCATAAACCCCTCTCCCGGTGGGGCAAGCATGTTCTCGCCAGGCACCCGGACGTTTTTCAGGTCGATGCCCGCCGTGTTGGAGGTGCGCTGGCCGAGTTTTGGTATCGGTCGCCCGACGCGAACCCCCTCCCAGTCTTTTTCAACAATAAATGCGCAGATCCCGTCATGTTTTTTTTCTGGATCGACGGTGGCAAAGATGGTCATGTAATCGGCCACACCACTGTTGGTGATCCAGTACTTCGTGCCGTTGAGGATATAGTCGTCTCCGTCTTTTTCGGCCCTGCACCGGATGCCGGCAACGTCCGATCCCATCATCGGCTCCGAGGTCGCAAAGCAGATCTGCCTGCCATTTTTTGCGATTTCCGGGAGGTATTTTTCTTTCAGTTGATCATTGCCGGAAATCACAATCGGTTCAAACCCCAGGGAGTTGTCAAAAATCGAGGTCGCAAGGCCGGGGCATGCCGCGGCAATCTCCTCGGTCACGATGGCCCCCTCCACGAGCCCGTACCCCACCCCGCCGTATTCCTTCGGGATGTCGGAGTTCATGATCCCGGCATCATTCGCCTTTTTAAGCACCCACAGGGGCAGATCGTCTTTCTCGTCATAATGCCAGGCAACCGGCAATACAACGTCTCTTGCAAACCGCCGGGCCTTTTCCCGAAGGTCGAGCTGCTCCGGGGAAAGTGAAAAATCAAGCATGGGACACCTCCGTTGTGCGCAGGATCAATCAAACGCCATGAATTTTTCTTTTCCGTTTTTGCATACGGGGCATTGGTCCGGCGCCTCCCCTTCCAGGGTGTACCCGCAGACTTCGCACACCTGTACTGCATCCAGGTTCATGTCACTGCCGCCGGCAACCGCCTCTTTTGCCCTCTGGAAAAGCGCCAGATGCTGCTTTTCCGTCTGGTAGGACCAGTCAAAACTCCTGTAGGCGCTGTTTTCCCCCTGGAATTGTGCGACTTCCATGTATACGGGATACATTTCATCAATTTCGAACTGCTCCCCTGCAATGGCCAGCCCCAGGTTCTTGAGCGTATCCCCCGGTCCGAAAGCCCCCATGGAATTTGCCACGAATCCGCCGTCGAGGTGCTTCAGTTCTCGGTAATGATCACCGGCATGGATATACTCGGCATGGGCCACGGCAATAAAAAGACGGGCCACATTCGGAAATTTTTCTTTTTCCGCCTGCACGGCAAAATGGCGGTACCGCATATTGGCCATGCTTTCACCGCCGAATGCATTGATCATGTGCTGTTCGGTAATCTGTTTCATTGGAAAAATCTCTCCTTTCTGCAACAATTTTGCTCATTTCTTCTGTTTGTTTACGGGTGCCCAGCCGGTTTACGCCAGCTTTTTGGCGATTTCAGCCACGTGCTCCCCTTGGAAGCGGGCGATGGACAGTTCGTTTTCAGAAGGCTGCCGGCTGCCGTCCGTTTTTGCTAAAGTGCTTGCGCCGTAAGGCGTGCCGCCGGTGATTTCATCCATGTTCAAAAGCGCCTTGCAGGTGTAGGGAACCCCGACGACGATAAATCCCTGGTGGAAAAGCGTCGTGTGAAATGAAGTGATGGTGGTTTCCTGTCCGCCGTGCTGGCTCGCCGTTGAGATGAACACGCTGCCGACCTTTCCTGCCAGGGCGCCGCTCATCCAGTGCTTTCCGGTCTGATCCAGGAAATTGCGCATCTGTGCGCACATGTTCCCGAACCGGGTGGGACTGCCGAATATGATGGCATCATAATCCGGCAGCTCGTCCACGGTCGCCAGGGGAGCCGCCTGGTCAAGCTTGGCGCCTGCATTGCGCGCCGCTTCCTCGGTCATGATTTCAGGCACCCTTTTGATGATTACATCCACGCCGTCAATGCGCCGCACGCCCTCCGCCACCGCATTGGCCATTGTTTCGACATGTCCGTACATACTGTAGTAGAGCACCAGGACCTTTGCCATGGAATACCTCCTTTAAAATAAATGGTTTTACAGGCTGATTGCACCGGATCGCGCGAAAACGCGAAAAAATTAAACCGGAAAGATGCTAAGAATCTAAATGTAAAACGGCTTTTGCCATCTTGCAAATTTTGGAACGATTTTGTCCGGACAAAGCGGCCCCTTTTTTGTGGATTTGGATCCATGACCATAAGACGCCTTTATGCCTTGCGGTATTCTGGATTTTGGGATAGAGTGAACCACAAAAAATGACCGGCGGGGCACGAACACAGCGGCCCTGCCGGCGGTCAGGATTTGACTTATTACCAGGAGAAAAACAACAATGACAAAACAACCCCGTTTGATGCGCCTCACACTCGCCCTGGCAATCCTGTCGGTTTTCCTTTTGGCCGGATGCCATGCCAGCACCCGGGATTATGACCCCACCGACACGATTCACTATGATGCGAGCTACGATTTTTCCGACAAGAACAAAATCGTCAACGACCTGGTAGAGTCGCTGGAAAACCGGTCTCCCCTTGCGGCCAGAAACGATCGGCCCGTAGTGATCATATACAACGTCGCCAATCGGACCTCCGAGCATATCAGCACCGATTTGATCACCGACGATATCCGCCAGCGGATTCTGAGATCCGGAAAAGCCCGATTTGTAAACCGGATACAGCGGGAAACCATCGAACAAGAGCTCGGTTATCAGCATGGCGGCGATGTCACACTGGACACCCGTGTTCAGAAAGCCCGCCAGATCGGCGCCGAGTACATGATCACCGGCACCCTGCGCTCCATCTCCAAGAATGAACCCCGGCAGGCGCGCCTCAGAAAAAGAAAACTCCAGTACTACAGCCTGACGCTGGAGTTGACCGATCTGGAAACCGGCCTGATCGAATGGGCAGACAGCGTGGAGATCGTCCGTGAAGAAGCCAAGCCGTTTGTTGGCTGGTAACGGCCGGCCGCTTTTTCCGAATACCTGGCGGCAGGGATGTTTATGGGGGTTGCTGGCGATGTTTCTTGTTTTCAGCGGCTGCGCCTCGGCCCCCCTCAAACAGGCCCGGTCCGACTTCTACGGCGGGCGGCTGAACCAGGCCGCAAATGCGCTGTCGGAACCCACGGACGTGTCCAATCGCGACCGGCTCCTGTTTTACATGGAAAAAGGGGTGATTCAGCATCATGCCGGCGAATACGATAAGAGCATCGACACGCTGCTTGAGGCATCCTCCCTGATCCGGCAGCAGGATTATATCAGCGCCAGGGAACAAGCCGGATCCATGGTCACCACCGAGCGGATCACCGAATACAAGGGGGAGTACGCCGAGCGGCTGCTGGTGCACACCTACCTGATGATGGGGTTTCTCCTGAAGGGCCGCCCCGAAAGCGCCCTGGTGGAAGCGAAACAGGCCCTGGAGGTAATGGACGCCTTTCCCGAGGCAACGGCCCGGGACCACTTCACCCGGGCGCTCATCGCCCATTGCTTCGAAATCAACGGAGAGATCAACGGCGCCTACATTGAATACAAAAACCTGGCCGCGCAGATGAAGGAGCCGGCCCCGGTCGCGGACAAGCTCGTTGCCATCGCCGGCCGGTTGGGTTTTTCCGACGATGTGGAAAAGTGGCGGAAACACCTGCCGGACGACGCGACCGGAGCACCGACGGCCGACGCGGAGCTGGTCCTGTTCGTCGGCCAGGGGCGCGCGCCCGTAAAGATTCCCCGCAATATCGTCCTCCCGCCGTCGATCCGGTTTTCGTTTGCCACCTACCGGGAGAGGACCCGCAGCTTCTATACGCCGCATGTCAGCGCGACCTCCGCGTTCGGGCCGGTCCGAACGGTGACGACGGATGTGGGCAGGGTGCTCAAGGACTCCCTCAACACCCGGCTGACCCGCATCCTGGCCAAGGAAACCGCCCGGGTGACTACCAAGGAAGTCCTGTCTCAGCAGATCGACGACCCCGTGGTGGAAATTTTGGTGCGGGTGGCCTTTTTCCTCATGGAAGAGCCCGACACCCGGGCCTGGGAGACCCTGCCGGCGTATATGACCCTCATCCGGGTACCCCTAAGCGTTGGCGAGCATAAGTTGACGCTTCATGCATCCGGCGAATACGGGGGGACCGTTCGGCTCCCCCCCGTCACAGTTTCTCCCAACCGGCGGTTTTATCATTATTCGATGCGGGCCGGTTTTGCACCGCCGGAAGAGTAAAGCGCCTGCAGAAAACTTTTTACGAAGCCGTCAAATACAAGCCATCTCAAAAAAAAAAGATCAAGTGGGGTAAAAAAATGCGGGGAGGGTGGTTTTTACCACAGAGGGCACAGAGGAGACACAGAGATTCACAGAGAAAAGCAATGAAAAAAGGGGGGTACGCCCATTTACATTTCACCGCTAACGAAGATATTGATGCTCTTGTAAAAAGTCTTACTCAGACGGCTTTGAAAAAAGTCACAAGATAAGGAACAGATGGCTACGTTAAAAGTTCCATATACAAGGCCCAGCAGATGGGACTTTTTACGACGCCATCAACTTTGATGAATTCGTAAAAAGTCGTTTACAGACGGGTTTGTAAAATGTTCAAGATCAAGGCGCGTGCTATTTTTGAAGAATCGATAGTACTTCGCCGTACGTGAGATTCTTCAAAAATTGTGCGCAACGCAGATATTGGACTTTTTACGAAGCCGTCAACTTTCATCGGATTCTTCGAACAGGGCCTCCACACGAATACTTTCATCGTTGAATGTCACCATGTCCCCGCAAAAGATCTTTTTCCGCTTCCGGGTTTCAACCGCCCCGTTCACCATGACCCGTCCTTCGGCGATCGCATGCTTGGCCTCTCCGCCGCTCTGCACCCTGCTCGCCAGCTTCAGGATCTTATAGAGCTCAACCGGTTCTTCTGAAATTTCGATGGTTCTCATTTTATGGAAACGCTCCTTTCCGGTTGCTGCGTCATGGGGCCAAATAGCCTTTCCCTGCTCGCCATGCGGTTTTTCAACGGTTCAATTTTTTTTTGTTTCCGTTTCCATGTCCCTCAGTTTCCGGCGCAGGATTTTTCCCACGGCGCTTTTGGGCAGCTCTTCTACAAACGCCACCGAACGGGGAACCTTGTAGCCGGCAAGACGCTCCCGACAGTAAGCGATCACGTCCGCTTCGGTCAGGTTCGCCCCTTTTTTGGGCACCACATAAGCCTTTACGGTCTCCCCCCGGTAGTCGTCCGGAATGCCGATGGTGCAACCCTCCAGGATATCCGGGTGCTCAAAAAGCACGTTGTCGATTTCAATGGGATATACATTGAACCCACCGGCAATAATCATGTCTTTGATGCGGTCCACGATGGTCAGGTACCCGTCTTCGTCGAACCGGCCAACGTCGCCGGAATAAAACCACCCGTTTTTCAGTACGTTCTGCGTTTCTTTGGGCTTCTTGTAATAGCCCTTCATGACCTGCGGCCCCTTGATGGCGATCTCCCCTTCCTCGCCCAGGGGCATTTCCTTCTGACCGGTCTCCAGGTCCATGATCTTGACGTCCGTATCCGGCACCGGGCACCCCACGGTGCCCGGCTTGATTTTTCCGCCCCAGGGGGTGACCGTGGCAATGGGGGCATTTTCTGTCAATCCGTAAACTTCGCACATGTCGGCGCCGGTGAGCTGCTTCAGGTCCCGGATGGTATCTGCGGCCAGCGGCGCGGCCCCGGAAAAAAAACCCTTGATGGAGGAGAAGTCCATTTCCCGAAACGCCGGCTCCGCAAGGAGCCCCACGAAAATGGTAGGCACGCCGGGGAGAAACGTAGGCTTGTATTTTTTGGTCAATTCAATATTGATTTTGGGATCCGGCCGAGGGACCAGGATCACCTCATAGGCCATCCATATGCAGAAATTCTGAATGGCGGTGAACCCCGCGGAGTGAAAAAACGGAAAATTGCCCATGAGTCGCTCTTCACCGGGCCTGAGATCCGGAAACCAGGCAGCGAACTGCTGCACGTTGCTGCTCAGATTGGCATGCGTCAGCATCACCCCCTTGCTTACGCCCGTAGTCCCGCCAGTGTAAAGAAGCGCCCCGATGTCGTTCCACGCGCTCTTGTCCTCTTTCTCCCCGGCACTGTACTTTTTCATCACGTCCTTGAAAATGCTCACATTACCGGCGGGCTCCACTTTCCGGACCATATCCTTCTTGACATAGGGGAAAAGCTGCTTCTTGGGAAACGGTAAAAAACTGTGAATGTGGCAGGCGATGATTTTCTCGATTTTGGTGTCGGCCTGAATTTTTTCCATCCGTGGTACCAGAAGGGTCAACGTGATGATGGCCCTGGCATCCGAGTCGTCAAGTTGGTAGATCATCTCGCGCTCGGTGTAAAGCGGATTTACCTGCACGGCCACCGCACCGATGCGAAACACCGCGTAATTGGCGATCACCGCCTGCGGGATATTGGGAAGGCAAACTGCCACCTTGTCCCCGGGGCCGATACCCATGTCCTCCAGTGCACGGCTGAACTGGTTGACATACGCGTTTAACCTGGCATACGTGATCCGGCTGCCCATGTAATTGAGCGCATAATGCTTTGGAAATTTCTCCGAAGCACGGGACAAGGCATTGGACACCGTGGACCGATCATACTCCAGAAAAGGCTTTACCCCCTTTGCATAGGACTTGTGCCACAGCTTCTCTTCCATCACACCCTCCCTCCCGTTCAAAACACCGGGACACTGTTTTTATTTTTTTAACGGGTATCCCACATTTTCCTGCCTTCTTTTCTTACTGATTTTCGCATTCTTGTATAAACACGATAAATATTTTCACAGAATGTGCGCCCGTAGGGGCACCCCGGATCATCATGTCTATTGATAAATACAAAGATTTGTACATATTTTATTATTGAGACCAATCAACAGGTTGCGCCTACGAATTGCCACCATGGTTTTTCAGAAGCGCACCAAAGGTCTGGTCCCTTTCAGAGAACGGGGGGTCCGTCAGGCCGGGTGGCAGAATGTCCGGCAGCCTTCCGACGATCTGGTCTTCATCCTTGCGTATCACCGAGAGCACATCCCCGATGGAAATGGCATCCAGGGTGCGCGCCGGAACCAGCCGGTCCCCGTTTGCACCGCCGAAGTTCAGAAGGCCGCCCCTGATCAGCTTGTCGCTGATCGATCGCGTTACATCGCCGGGAACGCGGAGCTGGTGCTCCAGCCGTTCCTGGCCGGGAGGCGGCTTTCCTTCGGCAAATGGCTTGCACACCAGCCACATCAGCACCAGGGCAACCCTTTCCTGCAGTTCCGGCGAAAAGCTCACGTACTTGCGCCGCGCGACACTTCCTGGATGCTGGAGGTAAAAGGATATGCTCGCGCCGAGCAGCAGAATCATCCAGTTGAGATAAATCCATATCAGCAGAAAAATCCCGATGGCAAAGGAGGAATAAATCGCCTCATACCGGGTGGAGCCGGAAACAAAGGCGGCAAACGCCAGGCTGCCCCCCTGCCACAGCACCCCTGCGATCAGTCCGCCCACAAACGCGTACCGGATCTGCACGCGGGTATTGGGTACGAACACGTAGACGAAGGTAAAGGCCGCCACCACAAGAAAGAACGGAGTAAACCGGGCAAAGAATAGGATCAACGAACCGAAAGGCTCTATCTCCATCAACCGCATGACAATGGTGGAGGAAAAAATGGTGGCGCTGAGCCCCATGGCAGATACCATTAACAAGGGGCCCACCAGGATCACACTGAGATAATTGCTGAACCGCTGCCCCACGGAACGAAGGCCGGATACCCGCCAGATCTCGTTAAAGGAGCTCTCGATTTTCTGAATCAGGGAAATAACCGTGTAAATCAGCAGGGCGAGGCCCACCGAGCCCAGCACCCCCACTTTCATGTTGTCCACGAACCCGAGAATCTGCTCTGCCACCTGCAGCCCCTGGGAACCCATCGGCTCAAAAAACTGGAAGAGAAGCGGCTCCATCCGGTGGTGGGCCCCCATCGCCTTGAGTACGGAAAAGCTCAATGCCAAAAGAGGGACGACGCTTAGCAGGGTCGTGTAGACCAGGCTCATCGCGTGCAGGGTCAGGTTTCCGTCAACAATATCCCGAACAACGGCATAGGCGGTGCGGCCGGCCGTGTAAAGCAGCCTCAAGGACCCTTTTTGCGGCGGCTGTCCTTCAATTACCCAGTTTTCAATTTTCAGTATGCCGTCTTTCAGGAACGCCATGGTCATACACCTCCTTTATGCCTTGATCACCAGCGCAAAGGCGTTGCTCTGTACTCACGGCCGGAAAAATTTGATGAATTGCAGCGGGCATATGCAACAATGTAGTACGGGTATCAAATAAAAACAACCCCATATGTCTTGTTTAAAATAACACAAAACCGGAAAACATACTACAAAAGATTTTCAGCAGGGACAAAAATCCCCTTTGCCTTTTTCTATTCCATTTGATGGCGGTCATTGGGTATGCTACAATTCTTTCATTGATCAACTATTCCTTGTAGGGGCGCCCCTTGCGGGTGCCCCGATTCTGGGCTCCCGCAAGGGGCGCCCCTACTTTTATCCGTCGTCCCGCTTACGGGGCAGCACGGAATCTTTTACCTGGTATAAAGGAGAATCGCATGGCGAAAAAAATCAAATACACGGCAATCGCTCTGGTGCTGCTTCTGGCTGCCGGGTTTCTAGTTCTCACGCTCACCGTGGATTCCATCGTTGGGGGCAATATCGAAAAAATCGGCAGCGAAATGACCGGAACGCCGGTCACGGTGGAGGACGTATCCATTTCGCTGTTTTCCGGAGAAGGGACCATCACCGGCTTTCGCATCGCCAATCCGGAAGGATACAGCGCGGAACATGCAATGGTGATGAACGATTTTTTTATCCGGATCGACCTGTTTTCCCTGCTGTCTAATGAAAAACGGGTGGAAGAAATCATTGTCACTGGTCCGGCCCTTTACGTGGAGCAGAAACTCCCGGGGAACAACCTCCTTACAATTCTGAACCGGATAAACAAACGGGCATCCGCAAGCAGGAAGGAACCCCCGGGCACATCCCCGGAGCCCGTGCTGATCATAGACCATTTCCTGCTGAAGGACGGATCCGTCAATCTTTATACAAGCATCGGCAAGGAACGCACGGCCTGGGTGGAAATGTCCATGGTCGAATTGTATGGAATCGGCCGGGATAAGCGAAAAAACGCCGTTGAACAGGTAGTTGAACAGATCGCCGTCCGTATCATCGAGCAGGCGCTGAAATCCGCCGCCCGAAGCGGAGCAGCGCAGATGAAAGACGCAATCGAGGACATTTTCAGATAGCCAACCTTTTCAGATAGCCAACCTTTACGTATCACCGTATATTCCATGCCCCGGCATTCTTGCCGGGGCCACATACTCGGCCTGCCTGAACCGCGCAATGGCTGAGAATTTCCTATGGGGGAAAAAAACGGCCTTTGCAGTCGAATGCGCCTTGACATACCCCGGGTGCTTGTCTATCTATGTAGGAACCGCACTTCCTATAGGAACCGCTTGCTTTAAAAAAAGCAAAATCAATCGAAACCTTTGCGGCGCTGTGTGACGGCCGATACCCTGAACTGAACCCAAGGAGAGAAGTGTATGAAAAATCGGCATTATTTTTACTTTGTTCTAGTGGGAATCCTTTTATGTACCAGCCTGTTCATCAGCTGCGGCGGCAGCAGCGGAGGGGGCGGCGGAGACGGCAGCAACTCATCCTCTCAATCGGAAGGCTACACATCCGGAAGTACGGCTCCCATGTCCACCGAGCGGGAAATGAAAAGCGCCGCTTCGGACAGCGACAGCGCCGACATAACGCTTGGCGACGGCACCTGCGTGGAAGTGCCGGAACTGGAAGGCGCATGGGAAGCCCAACTGGAAAAGGACAATGCCGAAGAGCTTAAGGGGATTATCGATGCCATTACCGAGGACACCGGTCTGGTTTCGACCGGCGCGATGCGAAAGCTCTCCGTGTCCGGGGAAGGCGATCCGTCCAATCTCAAACCCGTGATCACCATCCCGAAAAAAGAGGCCGGAACCATTGACCTTGAGACCATCAACGTGCTGCGGGTCGGCGACGTATTGGTAGACGGGCAATGGGTAACCGACCACGCCATGACCCTTCCCGCATCCACCGACGAAAAGGGAAACATACGCTTTGTCGATCCGCTAATGGCCGACGGCCTTACGCTTACCGGAGAAATGGCAGGCTTTCCGGCCCTTGGCTACGCTCCGGTGGCCGGAGAAAGCCAGGCCCCGGTCCAGTATGCCTGGGTGGGCAGTTCTCGCTATATCCTGATGACGTTCCAGGACGACCTGAACTGGCGGCGTGAGCCCCGGCTGGTGCGGATGATTCCGGAATCCTCGATTGCGAATGTGGGAAAACGACGCCCTGCAACCGAGGCCGAGCTTGCGGAACTTGCCAAAAAACCCATCTGCAACATGGTGCTTCTGGTGCATGGGCACCACGAGGACGAAAAGGGCGGCATTTACGAAACTACCGAGGAATTACCCTGGCTCTTCGCCTACAAGCGGCGCGTATGGGACATTTTTTACGAAGAAATTCAGAAAGAAAATTACCCCACTGAATGCACGGCCTTTTACGAATTCATCTACCCGACATACCGCCCGGTCTTCTCCCCGGTATCGGACAAAAGCGGCGTGCGCCATGAAACCCTCGGGGAAGCCATGGGCCGGCTCGTGGAAGAGGAAGTCGAGAATAATTCCCAGCTCGAGGCGATGCTGGATGAAGACATGGACTTCAACATCGTGGTTGCGGCCCATTCCCAGGGCGGTTTGGTGGCCCGGTCCGGGTTCCGCCACCTGCCGGAAAAATTTAAAAAACGGCTTTATCATTTTGTTTCCTGGGGAACCCCGCACCACGGTGCGGCGCTCTATACCCTGCGATATGCGCTCCAAGCCGGATATGACATGGTGATCGACGAGCGCAGACTGCCGCTCCAGAATATCCGCAACAACATGGTTACCGGGGCGGTGCTGAAGGCAGGGCTCAACGCCCATCTGGCAATTGACGCCCCCGGCATCCGCGACCTCCGGTGGGACGCCGCACATAAGAATATGCTGACCATCATGTCTGACGGCGAACCTTTCCCCGAGATCAACGCCGGAAACCTGGACACCATTGATCCGCCCCTGTTCAGCGAGAACCTCAAGATCTTCAACCAAGAGCCCTACCAGGAAAAAGCCAACAGCAGCATGACCTATAGGTTTCTTGCGGGGATCACGCCCAAAACCGCCGAACTGGAAATGGTCGACGTGGACGGCGGCTGGTGGTGGCAGTACCGGGACCAGCAATTGCTCCGCCTGGTTGAAGGGACAGGCATTGAAAAGGGCGCGGCCCTGAACCGGCTCATGATGAAATCCGGCAACCAGTCAAGCGACGGCGCCGTCCCCGTATTCAGCCAGCAGGGGGAAGACGTTTATACCACAGCTGACGATAAGACGGCCGACAACTTGGATCACGAAGAGTTCTACGGGTCGGAACCGCCCCAGCGAAGTATCGGCACCAAGTACAAGGGGGCGCAGGTGGCACGGACAACGCTCGGATATTTCCGGCTCGATCACGAAAGCCGCGAATGTCCCTATATTGAAACTGATCGGGATACGGACCTCGACGATACGGTCCTGATCTCCGGCAGGGTCGTCCATCCCCTCTACGAAGAAACAAAGCAGAAGGTCGGCCATATCATAGACCGATGAAGAACACGCATATCATAGGCAATCTTCTCCTTGGTTGCATTAACACAGGTATAATGTGCCATACATACAAAAC
>JAWOAV010000063.1:0-17489 GCA_046498365.1 Desulfosalsimonadaceae bacterium | reverse complement strand
TCATGGGCTCTCTCTTGGCTTTTTGTTTTAGATGGTTATACCTAACTGTAATTCATTTCCCGAGGCATCGCCAATGGAATCTGATGAAAAAAAGGGAAAAAGCCTCCTTTTCCAAACCGCCCATATCGCTGCAGCCGAGGGCTTCCTTTCTATTGCAGCATGGACAGCACCCTGTATAATTCGCTTGCACTCCAGGCCTGGGCATCGCATCCCCGCTGCACATGCGGATCGTCGCCGTCAAGAATCTCCGGCACGTGGCCGATACACCCTTCATTGATCAACCCGGCAGCGCTGGAAAGCCATGACAGGGCAGCTTTTCTCCCCCGAACGCCGTAGACCCGGACCCACCCCTCGCAAAAAGACGGAAACACCCAGGTCCATGCAGTGCCGTTGTGGTATGCCGGTTTCCGGGAAGCATCCTCGTCCCCTTCGTAGCGCCCTCTGTAGGGGTGATAGGGATCGCCAAGCAACTGCCCGTTGTGATAAATGGCCAAGGGATGGGAAACGGACCGGTCGGCCAGACTGCGGATGCCCCCCGGCACCAGCAGCTCACTGCAGGCGGCAAGGATATCTCCGCACATTGCCGTATCGTTTATGAGCCCCATCGTAATGGCGAACAGCTGATTCGGGCGCAGCGCGTCATCGGCGGTCGCCCCCCCCGGCGCAGTATCGCTGGTGCAATGGAGACAGTCCGATAAAAATCCATTTTTCCTGTCATAATAGAGGTCCGCCGCCGCTTGGGCCACGCGCCCGGCCATCTGTTGGAAATCAATGCCGGTTTCCGACGCCAAACCCTTCGGCGGATCGACCTCCTCCAGGAATACCAGGGACGCATACCAAAGGGCCTGAATTTCAATGGGGAACCCCTGCCGGGGGGTTGCAGCCGGAAAATTCGTATCCATCCAAGTGAAGTGGGCCGGCGAAAACACAAGTCCGGTATCCGGATCCACCCGTATGCCGTTGGTTGTGCCGCGGACATATCCTTTTGCTATGGAAAACAGGATTTCCCGTATTGTCCGCCCCCCGCAGGGCGCATCCAGAACCTTCCATCCGGCCTTTTCCGCAAGATCGCGGCATGCGATGATGAACCACAAAGGGGCGTCCGACGTGTCCCGGTTTCGGGCGTCGGCACCGCAAATCATGTTGGGGAGCGTGCCGTTTTCTTCGAACTGCCCGAAAAGCTGTATGATCTCAAGGGCCGTATCCGTCTGCCCGGCCGCAACAAGTCCGCGGCAGAATATGAGCGAATCCCTCCCCCAATCCAGAAACCATGGATATCCGGCAATAACGGATTTGAGCTGCTGCCGATCCACGACAAAATGATCCATTGCCCGGCGCATGGCATCCAACAGGGAAAAATCGCCGGTCTTGACTTCCCACAAGCCTTTATCAGACGAATGGGCCGGCAGAAGCGGCTTTTTATCCTCGCCGGGCATTGCCATGGCATCCAGAACCAGCGTTTGCCCTCCTTTCAGCGCTCCCTGGAAATAGCCGGGGCTGAACAGGTCCGAATAGGGATCCATCCCCCTCTCCGCCTCCAGGGGCCTGTGAACCATGTACGTCCATTCCGGCTCCCGTACGAAAACGGCACCGGCCATATCCACAGCCAGGCGCCTGTCCGATACCGGAGAGAAAACGAATCCATCCTTTCCCGGAGAAACGGCCTGCGGAAAGGACTGCTCCGGCCCGGTAAACGCTTTCGTGGTTTCATGAAAGCTCCTGTCCTCAATGTCCGGTCGCAGTATGAGTCTCACGGCAAGGGCATCGTCGAGCTGGTCGTTGTCTTTTTTAAAATGCCGGTGGAAGTGAATGCGGACCCGGTTCATCCCCGCCACCATTTCAACGACCACGCTTACCCGTACATGAAGTCCCAGCCCGGTGGGAATCCTGTAGCGCCATCGCATAATACCCCGCTTGTCCGCCGGAAATCCCCATGAGACCTCCCGTATGCAGTCGGTGCGAATTTCCTGGGAATAATCCTGGTATACAATCCACCCCCGGCACCGGGTGAACATGATCCACCGGTTGTCCGGCATTTCCGGATTCATGTTGGCGGCCAGAAGTGCGTCGTATTTGGAGTCGAGATGCCCCCACCACGAAGATGCCCGGCATACCCCGCCGATGGTATTGGCCTCCAGAAGTGTGAAAGGGGCACTCATGACGGCGTCTCGGCGGATCACCCGGGAGACGGCTTCCGTTTCCGGCGACGACAGGTAAAGAAGATGGGCATTTTCATGGACATATCCGCGCTGATGCCCTGTTTTTTCATGGTACAGGGTCAATTTCAAAAGTAAATGCCTGTGGCCGCGAGCCTCCGAAAGGGGAGAAAAAAGGGCAAAGCAGCCCCCGTTATCATTGTCCATCCCCTTTTCAATGGCAACGATCCGCCCTCCGCCTTCCAGGCGCGCCTCGAAGTATACGGGAGACGATATCAGCAGAAAGTGGCCGGCCGGCACCATGACCCGGCGATTCAGATCCGCAGGGTACTGCCAGGCGATCACGCCGGGTGCTTCCCCTTTTTGATTATGACTGCGGCAGAAAGCCGCAGGATTCGACCGCAACCGTGCGGCCTCTGCTTCCGGATCAAAATTTTCCATATGCGACAATCCGTAAAAATACCGGTACACGTCCAGCACCTTGCTTTTCAAGCGCTGTGCGGCAATCCGCTGCGGTTCTCGCCGCCGGGCTTTTTCCGCCGATTTGATCAATGCCATATCCTCTTTTTCGGACGACAGGCAGAGCACTTCCCCCGGCTCAAGCAGGATCGCATTTCCCCCTTGTGTCTGCTCGATGGTCAATTCACGCAGGGAAATCAGGTCATAAACAACCTCCCGCCTGTCCCCCGGGAACTGGACGTCCCAGCAAGCGGTTGCCGGACTGCTGCAATCCAGGTTGACCAGGATCAACACCCGGCTGCCGGCGTTGCCGGCGGATCGCAAAAGTGCCAGGAAGCTGCCCTCTTTTCTTTCGATAAATTGCTGCGCCACATTGTCAAAAAAAGCGGGGTGCGTTTTGAGTATGGTGTTGAGCCTGCGGATATGATCCACCTGGTTGACTTCGGCACCCCAGTTGAGCGGATTGGCGTCGTGCACGTCAATCTTTTCCGTTGCGAACCACTCCACCCCGTTTGCAAATGCAAACCCGCCGCTGTTGGAAAACATGGCGCAAATGGTGGTCCGCATTTTTGCATACGTTGTCGAGACCGCCGCCAGGCGGGGATTGTCATGGGTCTCTGCGAAATTGACCATGACCCCGTCAGTGGCCGATATATCGATTGCCTCCGGCATGTAATGATGGATCTGTCCCCTGTCGTAGTTCTGAAAAAGCTCTGAATATGCCCAATTGAGATTGGCCGTATTCAAAAGGTCCCTGGTAACGCTGATTTTTCCGCCGAGTCCTTCCAGAAAAAACAGGGTGTCCGGGTACTGCTCCCTCACCCGTGCAACAATATAACGCCATGCGGGCGCCGGTATCATGTATCCGGCATCGCATCGGAAACCGTCAACGCCCCGGCGGCACCACGTCAGGAACACCATGGCCATAAAACGCCAGAGTTCTTTCCGGGAATAATCCAGCCGGGTCAGGTCTTCCCACAGGACACCCCATGCCCCTGGCATTTCAATTTTTCCATCTTCGTCCCGTTTCAGCCAGCGGGGATACATTTCATGAAGCCGGGCGCCCCACCCTGTGTGGTTGATGGCGATATCCAGGATGACCCGTGCATGGCGGCTGTGTATAGCGTCCACAAGCTCGATGAACTGCTCCATGGGCGTCGCTTTCAGGTCGAACTCCGCAAGGGCGGTGTCCACGAGCCGGAAGCTCTGGGAGGCATACGGGCTCCCGAAACGCCCCATTCGGCCGTACGTGGTCGGCGTCGGGTTGATGGGAAGAAGCTGGATATAGCGGCAGCCTAACTCGTCGATGATAAAGTCAAGCTCTTTTTTGAAGCTGCGAAAAGTTCCCGACGGCGGAATCAGGGTGTACCCTTCCGCGTCGAATTTTTCAAAATCAATGTCAGCGGGCGGCCTTCGCCGTTCTTTCTTGTTGGGCCCGAACTGCCGGATGAAGGCATTATACACCGTATTGGCGCAAACCGATTCGGCCGGCTCCACATTGATATGGCAATTCTGGCCCGGCGGCCAAACCGGTTGCCCCCCGTCGGGCAGAAAGTAACACTTGGCCTCAAAATGCCCGACTTCGCAAAGCGGCAGGATCAGTTCGAAACCATTTTCGCCCGCCGCCATGGAGAGGTCGAACCAATCATGGTGCATGGGAGATTCATTTTCATCCACCTCCGCAATGATCTCCCTGCGGGTCACGTGCCCCTGGCCGATATTGGTCCGCAGCCATCCCGTACCGCTGCCCGGGTTTTCAACAACCAGCCGGAACCGGACGACATCACCGCGAAACAGGAGCATCCGTTTTCCTGGCTCCGGGTATTGCTTCACACGTATTGAAACAGGCATTGTAAACTTGCCCCATATTTTTTGAGTTAAGAGGTCGATAAGGGTAAAACCCAGACCCTCTCTGATACGTCACAAAACCCGCAAAGGAAACCTTTTTATCGGTTCCTGCGGAATAAATAAAAAAATAAAGAAATGGTTCAATTTTCTTTGGGGGTAGGGGTTGCTCCCCTTGGCGACTGGGAGCGATTGGGGTCGCTCTACGGCTCGTTTCGCAACCTCCTGCAATCAAAACCCATGCAGGATGTTTTGCGCCACTTCGCCAAGAGCGATCGACAATCACTCCCAATGTCGCTTACGGGCAGCAACACCCACCCCCAAAGGAAATTGGTCTATTTATATATCGCATCATTGGCGTCCCATTATTTGATTTTCGTTTTTTCGAAATCGAAATCGCTATCGAAATCGGTATGGCAATCGAAAGAAAAGAACAGGCCACTTGTACGAAACGCTTTGTGGTTACCGTATTTCAAAAGGAAGATGTCGTGTTCTGTGGATTTGAAAAAACCGATTTCGATAGCGATTTCGATTTCGATTTCGAAAACGTGCACCATACAAAATGACCAATTTCCTTATGGCCGGGGGATGGTGTTGCCTGAAAGCAACATTGGGAGGACGTGGCAGACCGCTCATGAAAAAGATACGCCAGGCGTCCTGAATTGTTTGAGTCCCGCCATCGGCGGGGCGAGTTTTCAGGACGCGGCGCATCGAGCCATAGCGCGGTCGCCAGGTACTCACGGTTGCTGAAGGCTATACCATCCCCCGGCCATGGGAAATTGAACCTTTGAACTGTAGAACCGTATCATAATCATGTGTGATGATAAAAATGAACCTTATCCAATACAACAGCATACAGCAGAAGGATTCAATCTCAGGCGACCCCTTGCGTTTGTCTCTCCGGTCCGAAGGGTTTGAAAAGAATGATCAGCCGCGGCAGGAGGGTCAGCGCCCCGATCAGGGCGATAAGCATGGCAAGCCCGGAAAACAGGCCGAAAATAATCGTCGGGACGAAATTGGACAAGGATAGAATGGCAAACCCGGCCACAATGGTGATACAGGTGTAATACAGGGCATAGGCAATGCTGCCGTGGCAGCGGCGCATGCTCTCCATATAGTCTCCGGTTTGGGCAAATTCCCGCATGAAGCGGTAAATGTAATGAATGGAATTGTCCACGGCGATGCCGATGCTGACCGAGGCGATCGTTATGGTCATGATATCGAGCGGGATGTCAAGCCATCCCAGCATTCCCAAAACGACGCTCGTGGAAAGAATATTGGGAAACAGGGCGATCAGGGCGATCCTGACCGAACGGAAAAGGACGAGAAACATGCCCAGAAGTGCTGCCAGGACCACCCCGATGGTCAGGATCTGGGAGGAAAAAAGGCGCTGGAGAACATCATTGTACAGCACCATCATGCCGGTAAGGGTTATGTTTTCGGCACTGAAACCAAAGTCTTCGGTTAAATCGCGGCGTATTTGTTGGATGAGTTCGTTTCGCCGCAGCCCCTCGGACGAGTCGATCACCCGAAGATTGATGCGCGTTTCATTGTTCTCTATGGAGACGAACGGTTCAACCAGAATCTTTCTGAACTCCTCGGGGAACTGGTTGAACACAAGGTTCAACTGAAATGTATCGAGCTCAGATCCGGTTACTCGCCGGGCCATTTTGTTTAAGACCGCAAGGGACAATACCTTGCCGGTATATTCGATCTCATCGAGGTAGTCGTGAACCGCCTCGATACGCTCCAGCCGGTGCTGGGTGAACCAATAGCGGCCATCCCCCCCTGACGCGTCGAATTCATCGAACTCGTCGAATTCATCGAACTCGTCGAATTCCTCCCCGGATGCCGTCCTCGTGTCGGCGCCGTTCTCAATCTCGCGGTCCTCGTCAAAACCGATGATAATATCCAGGGGGGTGGTCCCGCCGAGCTCCCGGTCAAGCACCCGGAGCCCTTGGTAGGTGTCTGTCGACTTTTTGAAATAATTTAAAAAGGAATTTTCCACCCGCAGTTGAAAGATCCCCCCAATGCCAATCATGAAAACCAGAGCGCTTACAATCAACACCGCTGGCCCGTGCGCTGCGGTAACACCAGACAGGATCGCCGGCAGCGAAAACCGGGACCTTGGGGCCCCGGCGGCAGGCGCGGGTCCCCTGCCGGGCAGAAGCACGGACATGGCCGGAAAAAAAACAAAAGTCACCACCAGCGACGTGAAAATACCCGCGGACATCATCCATCCGAACGTCACCACCGGCAGGATATCCGAAAACCACAGGGAGCCGAAGCCGGCCATGGTGGTGAGCCCGGCGTAAAAAATGGGCGTCTTCATTGCCAGAACCGCTTCCCGCGTGATATGCCGATTGTCCGCATCCGGATTTTCCGCAGCGATCTCCCGGTAACGGACGACGAGGTGTATGGAAATCGCCATGGTAAAAATCAACTGCAGTGCAACGAAATTTGCCGAAACAATGGTGACCTGCCAGCCGAAGAGCCCGAGCAGTCCGGTCATGGCAGTTACCGAGAACGCACAGCACAAAATGGGAAGCGCCACCCAGCGAAAGCTCCTGAAAATCACCCCCAACGAAACGATGAGAAACGCCAGGACGGCCAGGGAAAAGACCCTGAGATCGGAGCGGATGAACGACATCAAATCATCGGCGATAATGCTGATCCCTCCGAGAAACAGTTTCGCCCCGTCCGCGTATTGATCCATGACCGTGCGTATTTTTTGGATATCCTGGTGCCGCTTGGCGTCCATGGCCCCCTGACGCTCGCGGATGTTTTTCCTAACTTCAGCGAACGCCTGCTTTTCCGTTGCCGAAAGCCCCTCCTCGCTTTCTTTCCGGCGAAGATCCTGTCGCCTTTCCCAGAGGGATTCGTAGGTTTCATCGGGCTTGAAATTGATCTGCAAGGCGGTTGTTTTAAAATCCGGGCTCACCAGGAGGCTTCTGTAAAGGGGGCTGGTTTTGAATTCCTTCCTTGCCAGTTCCATATCAACGCCGGGATCGCGCAGGGTCCTGAGGTTTTTCACCATTTCATCGATGGGGCGGGGGGGGCTTTCAAGCAGCGGGACGTCGAGAATGGACATTACCGAATCAACGCTTTCAAGGGCGCTTACTTCATCCCGTAGCGATGCGATCTCCGAGAGAACCGTCTCGGATAAAAGATCCCCCTCGTGGGGGGCATAGGTAATGAACACAAAATCATCAAACCCGTATCTGTCGATTACTTCCTGAAAATGCAAATAGTTTTGATCTGTCTGGTCAATGAGCGTTTCCGCGGACGCCTCGATCTGGAAATTCCTCGCATTTACGGCCAGGAGGCCCATCACAATGAAGAAACCCAGCAGCACTATGACGGGGTGCTTAAACAAAATCCGGTCGTAAAACCACTTCATCGGATCGGTAGACATTGCCATCAGGAATCCCGTCTTTTTCAATCATTTTAGATCGTCGCATCCGGGCGGCATACGGATTTCCGAAAACCGGCCGCCCCCCTTTTTCTATTCCACTTCCGGTGCTTCCAGCGTTTTAAGCGCCTCGAGCATCTCGTCAACCGACTGACTGGAAAGAACCTGGTTGAACTGGCTGCGATAACTTGCCACGATGCTTACGCCGTTGATCTCCACGTCGTACACCCGCCACCCTTCGCCTTCGGAAAAGTGGAGCTTGTAGCGCATGTCCACAGAGGAATCCTTCATCCCGGCCCGAACGGGTACATGCACTCTTCCGTTTTCAACCTCCCTTTCCCCGTAGTCGATTTCTGTTTTTGCATCCCCCTGAATCATGGCGATGTTTTCGAAATAGGAATCCTTCAGCCGGGTGACGAATCTTTCAACAAACACCTCTCTTTGCTCCGGATCCAGCCGCGACCAGTTCCGGCGCCCCAGGGAAAGCCTTGCAATCAGTTCATAATTAAACACGGGGTCCACGATGGCCTCGATTTCCGCTTTTTGCTCCTGGCTGGTCAGATCCTCGTTTTTGAGCACGTCAAATACCGATTCAATACTTTTTTTCAAAAGCGCTTCAGCGGCTTCCGGCGCATCCGCATCCGTCTTCTCGGCAAAAGCGGCGTTTGCCATAAGCAACAATATAAACAATGCCACGATCAGCTTTTTCATAACCCTATTCCCTTATTTTCTTTTCACGATTCTGCTCATACGCATTTCGCAGGAAAGCGTAAAGATCGATCGCCTCGCTTTTCATCCTTTCATATTCGCCCAGATGAAGCGAGGCGTAGTTAAAGCCGTCAACCGTCCAGGAAATGCTTCCGGCATAGTATCCTTCCATGTAAAAAACCGGGTCCATGAACATGTCCACCACGAGCCCTGTTGAGTCCCGCAGGTTGGACGGACCCATAAACGGCAGCACAAGGTGAAATCCGCCGCCTACCCCGTACCGGCCGAGGGTCTGGCCAAAATCTTCGTCGTGGGGTTCAATGCCGAGCGAATCCCAGGCCGGATCAAACAATCCCGCCATTCCGGCCGTTGAATTCAGTAGAAACCGCGCGGTTTCATTGACCGCAGCCTCTCCCTTGAGCTGCAGAACGCAGTTGATGAACCGTGCCGGAAATCCCAGGTTTCGGAAAAAGTTATTTACAGACTGCCGCACCAGCACCGGGGTGATCTTGGCGTAGCCGGTGGCGGCCGGTTTGACCACCCAAAAATACAAGCGGTCGTTAAATGTGGTCATGGCCCGGTTGTAACCGGAAAGCGGATCAAAAACCGCTTCATCATGCCGATCAAACTCATCGAATTCATCAAACTCATCAAACTCGTCAAACTCGTCAAACTCGTCAAACTCATCTGACTCATCTGACTCATCGAATTCATCGAATTCATCGAATTCATCAAACGCCGCCGTCTCATCAATCTGCTTTTGCGCTTCGCGATCCCCCGGCTGCAGGTCATCGGCTTCCAATGGAGAATACGCCAATGCCACCCCGAAGAAACACCAGGTCAAAAACAGGGCTGCAAGAAAAATCCGGCCGACACGGATGAACTCGTAAAGAGTCGGTTTTGGACGGCAAAGTAAAAAGTTCAAGATCAAGGCGCGTGCAATCTTTGAAGGATTGAGCGTACTTCGCCGTACGTGAGATTCTTCAAAGATTGTACGCAGCGCAGATATTGGACTTTTTACGAAGCCGTCAACACTGAACAACCGACATGACCAAAACCTTGCTGCACCCATAAATCCCGCCCCTCAAACCCGCATCTTCATCCAACCGATCCAGACATATGTATTTATCTGCAACATGCCAGAAACCCGGAAGAGATCAGTTCAACCGCCAGTTATGGATCCTTCGTATCCTGTCCGAAGCCCTCCGCATTGCCGCCATGGTTTCATATACATCAAAGGCAAGCAACGTGCCGTTTTCAACCACAAGGCGCCCGTTGATCAGAACGGTCGCCACATCGCTCCCCGAAGCCGAATACACAAGGTGGGAAACAACGTCATACATGGGAGTCATATGAGGCTTATTCGTATCCACCACAATAATATCCGCTTTTTTCCCGATTTCAAGCGATCCGGTTATATTTTCCAGCCCAAGCGCACGGGCCGCATTACGCGTCGCCATCGCAAGAACGCTGCGCGCATTCATTACCGTCGGATCCAAAAGGGTTGCCTTGTGGATCTTGGCGGCCGTGTCCATTTCCATGAACATGTCCAGGTTGTTGTTGCTCGCCGGACCGTCCGTACCGAGTCCGACGCAAATGCCCGCTTCCATCATTGCGGGAACCGGAGCGATACCCGAAGCAAGCTTCATGTTGCTTTCCGGATTGTGGGATACTTTTGCCCCGCAGCTGCTGAGAATCCCGATATCCGTTTCATCCACATCCACGCAGTGACAGGCCAGAACACGGGGGGACAAAACACCGATATCGGCCAGATGCGCAACGGACGATTTCCCGTAGCGATCCAGGAGAGTGGCCCTCTCCTCTCTTGTTTCGGCAAGGTGAATAATCAGCGGAATATCGTATTTTTCTGCCATTGCACCGGCCCTTTCAAGCAGATCCGGCGCACACAGGTAAGGGGAATGCGGCTCCACCGCGATGGTCACCAAAGGATCCTCCCGCCATTTTTCAATGAGACGGCGCGTGTATTCAAACCCTTTGTCGATGGACCCGTAATTCGGGGAATCGAAGTCATAGAGCACTTCACCGACGACCGCGCGCATACCGGCCGCATGGGCGGCTTCGGCCACCGCATCCTCAAAGAGGTACATATCGGAAAAACAGGTCGTTCCCGAGAGCATCATCTCTGCACAGGCAAGCTTCGCTGCCGTGTAGACGGTTTCGTAATCCAGCCCGGCTTCGGCCGGAAGGATGTACTTGTTGAGCCAGTCCATCAGTTCCATATCGTCCGCAAGTCCCCGAAAGCAGGTCATGGCGGCATGGGTATGGGTGTTGATAAGCCCCGGCATAATGATGCCGCCAGCGGCATCAACCAAACGGCAGCCGCCATGGAGATCGATGCCCCCGGCGTTTCCGACATACGAAATCCGGTCTCCCGATACGCAAACCGATCCGTTTTCAACAATTGTACCGGAATCATCCTGCGTCACGACAATGCCGTTGGTAATAACGATATCTTTTTCTCCGGCCCTATGCATCCATCCTCTCCACAATCAGGGTTATCAGGGTTGCAATCTCGCCGGCCGCATTTTCAGCCGCACGGACAATTTCCTCCACCGTTACGGGCACCGGGCGGTCCGGGTCGTTGATGTTCGAAATGGCGGACAGGCCCAGGATATTCATTCCGCCGTGTACGGCGGCGATTACTTCCTGTATGGTAGACATTCCGACGGCATCCGCGCCGATCATTCGTATAAAGCGCGTTTCAGCGGGTGTTTCAAGGGAAGGCCCCTTTAAACCAAGATATACGCCCTGTTTGACGGAAATTCCTTTTTTCATCGATTCCTGTAAGGCCATTTCCGCAAGCACCGGGGTATATATTCCCGTCATATCCGGAAAACGAATCCCCCAGCGATCATCGTTTTTCCCCACAAGGGGATTTTCCCCGGTCAGGTTGATATGATCCCGTATGATCATGATATCCCCGGCGGAAAAACCTGGATTCAATCCGCCCGCGGCATTCGTGAGGATCAGGGTGCCGACCCCCATTGCCTGCATCACACGCACCGGAAAGGCCACTTCTACGGGGGAATACCCCTCGTACAAGTGAAATCGCCCCTCCATTGCAACCACCGGTTTCCCGCCAAGGCTTCCGGCAACCAGACGACCGGCATGCCCGGTCACCGTGGAAACCGGAAAACCGGGGATATCCTTGTAGCCCACGGCAAATACGGTTTCCAGTGCAGACAGGCTCCTGCCGAGCCCGGTTCCCGTCATTAATCCTACCCTTGGCATGGGCCCGATTTTCCGTAAAAGAAATCCGGCGGCCGCCTCCACCTTTTTCCAGTAATCGTTCATCGTTATCCCCAACCCGCTTCAAGGCAATTCCTGCAGAAAAAACCGGATAGCAGCGCCATCGCGGAAAACACAAAACGGCAATAAGCATACTACGCGTTTACCCCGCCATTCGTCAAGCATACAAATCGATAGCGCGACAGCCGGCAGAACCAGGGGCTTTTTTGCATGCATACCCTGTGAGGACGGGGGCTCGGCAACCGTGTTTTTCAATTGGACATGGGGAAAAAAGCATGGTATAGGTCATGCTTGATTTTTTATGCCATGATGCGGATTGGTAAGCGATGATTTGCCATTTAATACTTTTTCCGGAGTAAACTATGATAGTTGCTATTCTTATGATGGGAGGGCTGGGAATCATTATCGGTTCCGGCCTTGCTGTGGCATCCAAAATTTTTTACGTTTACGTGGATCCCCTCGTGGAAGAGATCGAAGAGCTTCTGCCCGGGGCCAATTGCGGTGGGTGCGGCTATCCCGGGTGCGGACCGAACGCCGAGGCGATCGCCAAAGGCAAGGCCTCACCGTCTTCCTGCGTTGCCGGGGGAAGCGACCTTGCCGAAGCCATCGCAGCGGTCATGGGAATGACCATTGAAGCAAAAGAGCCCGACATCGCACGTCCCGGATGCACGTACGGTGTCGAAAAAGCGGCGAAGAAGTATGAATATACTGGTTTGAGCGACTGCCAGGCCGCATCTTTGCTCTATGGCGGCATGAAAATATGCGATATCGGGTGTCTTGGGCTGGGTTCGTGCGTCCGCGCATGCCCTTTTGACGCAATGGTTATGGGCAATGACGGGCTTCCCGTCGTCCTGGAGGACAAATGTACGGGTTGCGGCACCTGCGAAAGGGTATGCCCCAAACACATCATAAAACTCTCCTCGGTTACCCGCCGCATTCTGCAGGAATATACCACGGACGACTGTACCACCCCCTGCCAGCGCGCTTGTCCTGCGGGAATAAACATATGCGAATACATCCGGCATATCAGCGAGCGCGATTATTCGGGGGCCGTCCAGGTAATCAAGGAACGCAACCCCTTTCCGACGGTGATCGGGAGAATCTGCCCGAGACCCTGCGAAAATGAATGCAGACGCAACCTGGTGGATGAGCCGGTCGCCATCAACTTTCTGAAACGATATGCAGCCGATGTTGAAATGGAAAGCAAAAAGCGGTCCCAGCCGTATACGGCGCCGGCCACCGGACGCAAGATAGCGGTCGTCGGCGGCGGCGCGGAAGGCTTGTCAGCCGCGTTTTTTGCCGCGCGCCTGGGGCATTCCCCGACCGTTTTCGAAGCGCAGGAGAAGCTTGGCGGTCTGCTCCGGAAAGCCATTGCGAGCTACCGCCTCCCCCCGGATGTGCTCGACTGGGATATTGAGGGCGTCCGTGAATTGGGCGTCAACACCCTTACCAATACCACCCTAGGCCAAGATTTCACCATATCCTCCCTCCTCAGGGACGGGTTCGAGGTCGTGCTTCTTGCATCCGGCGGTTTCGACAGCCGGACGGAAAGGCTTGGCGGCGCAGCGATCGAGGAACCCGTGCCGGGTGTCCACCTGCTTATCGACCTCATCAAAACCGGCACGGAAAATGACGGGGCTATCTCCATTCATCCGGGTGTTGTCATCGCCGGGGGGGCCGAGATTGCGCCGATTGCCGTTGACATCTGCCGGAAACGCGGCGCCGAAAACATTTTTCTTGTCTTCCGGGAGCCAAAAGAATCCCTGGCAATTGACCCCAAACATATGGAACAGCTTGAAAACAGCGGTGCGAACCTGGTTTTCAATGCGGCCATCACGAAACTGACCGGGGAGGACGACCGGCTCACGGGCATCGAATACGAGGACCGCGCCGACAAAAAAGCCTATGTCATCTCGGCAGGAAACCTGTTCATCGATTCCGGCAGGCTGCCGGAAATGATTTTCAGAAGAAGCGGTACGGCAAGCACCGATGAAGAAGGAGCGTCCGCCAGCGGGCCGGTTTACTGGGAAGGCATCCAGCCGTATAACAATCCTTTCTACAGCGAAGAGAAGGGGCTTCTGTCCGCCGGCGAACCGATTACGGACTACAGTGCCGCCATCCGCGCCATTGCGGGCGGCAGGCGATCGGCTGCGTCCGTTCATATGATCATGTACGATATGGATCTCGCCCTTCCGGAAAAAGTGGTGACCGCCGAGACGGAAATGCAGCATGTCGACGCGCTTGAAAATGTAAATTCCATCAAGCGGAATATCATGCCTGCCTGCACGGTATCGGAGGTTTCTGAAAAGTGCCCTGAAATTGAACTTGGCTTTTCCGAAGAAGCGGCACGAACCGAGGCCTTCCGGTGCCTGCAATGCGGTATCATATGCTACATGCCGGACCACCATCGCAGGGAAATGAAAAAAGCGGGATAAAGCGTTACCATCCATGGCCAAGGAAACCGCAATAGTAACAAGCCTCTCCGGCGAGTATGCCCTGGTGCGCACGGAACGAACCGCAGGATGTGCGGCATGCTCCGAAAGGAATCTCTGCAACAGCCTGGGCGGCGGCAAAGACATGACGTTTCTGGCGGTGAACCCGGTCGGTGCAAAAGAAGGGGATACAGTCCTGCTCGATTTCAAATCCCTGCGGCTGCTGCAGTTGTCTTTTCTTCTCTATATTTTCCCGATCATCGTGCTGGTCGCCGGCGCGGCCATCGGGGATGCCATCGCCCCTTCCTACGGCATCGACCGTTCGGCCGGAGCGGCGGGCCTCGGTTTTGCGACTTTTTTCATCGCCATCGGCGTGATTCTGCTGATGGAAAGAAGGGCGAAAAAAACAGACAAGTACAAACCCGTGATCCTCGCTGTGAAAAAATCGGGGCCGCCGACTCCGCCTCCCGAAGAATGTGAACACCGGCCGCGGCATACGCCATCATAGCCGAATCCGGCAGGCTACAACTCCCCGAGGCCCACCCCGTGAATGTGCGCGCCGCAGTTCCGGCAACGGTTATGCGAGATCCGGTTTTCCAGCACCGTAAAACCGCTTCTCACGATCACATCGTTACCGCAGCCGGGGCAGGAGGTGTTCTCGGCGCCACGCCCCGACATGTTCCCGGTGTAAACATAGGCAAGCCCCTTGTCGATCCCGATCTGCCTTGCCTCCATCAGCTTTGACGGGCTGGTCGGGGGGCGGTCGGTCAGCCGGTAGGTCGGATGGAACCGGCTGACATGCCATGGCGTTTGATCTCCCAGTTCCGACGCGATGAAACCCGCAAGACTTTCAAGCTCGCCGCTACTGTCGTTTAATCCCGGAATCAACAGGGTAGTCACCTCGACAAAAATGCCCAGCTTTTTCATGGTGCGAAGGGACTCCAGCACCGGCGCAAGCGTTGCGCTGCACTGGGTTTCGTAGAATTCCTCCGTAAATGCCTTCAAATCGACATTTGCCGCGTCCAGATACGGCGCGATCATTTCAAGCGCCGCAGTGGTCATGTACCCGTTGGTCACGAAAACATTTTTCAAGCCCCTCTCATGGGCGCGCTCGGCAGTGTTACGGGCGAGCTCAAAAAAAACCGTGGGCTCGGTATACGTGTAGGAAATACTCGTACAACCCGCCTGGAGCGCTTCGTCCACCATTTGTTCCGGCGTAAAAGGCTGCCCCATGATCCGCCCCGAATGATCCGTCGCCATGTGCGCGATATCGGCATTCTGGCAGAACCGGCACCGGAAGTTGCACCCCACGGTGCCGATGGAATACGACAGGCTGCCGGGATAAAAATGAAAAAGGGGTTTTTTTTCAATGGGATCGATGTTTCTGGCAATGATTTTGTCATACACCAGTGTTTCAAGGATGCCGTTATTATTTTCCCGGACGCTGCACTTGCCGCGTCTGCCGTTTTTTATTACGCATCGATGGTTGCAAAGCCCGCATTGGACGACATTGTCCTTGATCCGCTCATACAGTAATGCTTCCATGGCATCTCCCCCTGCGAAAACGTTGGCAATACCTTATCTGGTAAAAATCTGGAACCCGGCGGCCGAAATGTCAATACCTATACCCGCTCCTCCGGCTTTTCATCGGTAATTTCCGTTTTCGTCCTTTGCCGTTTTTCTGTTGTACTCATGGCAGCTGGCCACACGGCGGCCGGCGCCCGCTTTCTGTTCAACCCGGCTTTTCAACGTCATTGGCATTGCCTGGAAGCGCGGCATTGGTATGACCTTGATGCCGGCAAACGCGCCGAACGGGCTTTTCTGAAAATATCCCCCCGCCTCGATTCGAAAACAAGGGCCGCGCGAAGCGCCCGGAAACTGCAGCACCGTCTTCCATAAAAAAGGAACCTGGCCGAGACGGTTGAAAACCATTTGCCTGATCTGCCCGATGCTGAAGAACCGTGCCTTCCGGTACATCGAGGGCATCAGGAAGCGTTTTACTCTCAATTGCGTCACATACGCCGAATGCTTGTTCAATATCCCGATGAACACGGAGTCCTTTGCCACCCGGCAGGCTTCTGTAACGGCTTCTTCGGGGCTCCTTGCAAATTCAAGCGTCAAAAACAGGCTCACATGGTTGAAGGCGTTGTCCGAAAACGGCAGGTCCTCGGCAAACCCAAGGTGAAAATCGACCCGGTGGCCGAAGTTTTCCCTTGCGATCTCGAGCATGGCAGGGGACGCATCAACCCCGGTCAGGTTGATTCCCTTGCCGAGATACGGCCGGATGCTTTCCCCCGTGCCGCAACCGACATCGAGCAGGCTTTCCCCGCAGACCGGCCGCAGCATCGACGCCATCAGGCGCGTTTCCAGATCGAGAACCGCCCGGTTCCTTTCATCGGCCATCCACTTTTCGTAGTGTTTCGCATCCTCTGCGTCAAATATGTGTGCCATGGAAATCTTTTAAGCAATATCAGCCATTTTTGCAAGAAAAACAACATACGGTAGCGGTCAATTTCATTTGGGGGGGTATGGTATTCCCCTTGGCAACTGTGAGCGATTGGGATCGCTCTACGGCTTGTTCCGCCACATCCTGTAAACTCGCCCTGCGGGCGCAAACAATACAGGATTTTGGCGCCACTTCGCCAAGAGCGACCGCCAATCCCTCCCAATGTTGCCTTCGGGAAATACCACAGCCCCCCAATGAAACTTGTCATTTTGCTACTCTTTGTATTCCTGTATAGGCACAAAAAATATCCCCGCTGAATATGGGTCTGTAGGGGCACCCCTTGCGGGCGCCCTGATCCCGGGCACCCGCAAGGGGTGCCCCTACGAGGTCTCCATTTACATTATGTTTATTGATAAATGCAAAAGATTGTAATCGTCGCATGACCGGAAAACGATTGCTGGTTGTGTAGATCGGTTTCAGGCCGAAAAGCTGAGATGTACCATTTTTGACCAGTGATACAGCCGCACCGAGCCCTTAGATGTATGCCTCCGGCATATAAATGATCCATTTTCCCCGGCAGGGGGGCGGTGCTGCCTGACGGCAACATTGGGAGGCCCTGGTGATCGCTCTTGGCGAAGATACGCCGGGCGTCCTGAACTGTTTGAGCCCGCAGGGCGAGTTTTCAGGACGCCGCGTATCGAGCCGTAGAGCGATCCCAGGGCATCACAGTTGCCAAAGGCAGCACCGCCCCACTGCCGGGA
>JAWOAV010000044.1:0-3575 GCA_046498365.1 Desulfosalsimonadaceae bacterium | reverse complement strand
CCGCGCCGTCCGTTCCGAAGGCATTTATTTCCCGGATGCAGTCCGGATCGTAGTTGTCGATCCTGTCCGGGAGGATACCCCGGACCACCGCATACGCGCTATTGGACGGCTCAATCCACAGGTGATGAGCGAAAACTGCCGGTGCCGCAAACATGACAAAGATCAATGCCGCTGCAATAATTGTAATATGTCTCACTGGCCTTCTCCTTAATATTTTTTCTGCCTGTCTTCAGAATTCGAACTGAACGGAGCCATAATAAAGTCTGCCATCCTCGATATATTCTTTTTCATCGGTCACGTTTTCAATATTCAGCCGCAGGGTGGCTATGTCAAACACCTTGCGCCAGACCGATACATCCACCGTCGTGAAATGGGGCGCCTTTTCTGTGTTGATGTCGTCGATGTAGCGGTTACGATCATGCTTCAGAAGGATGGATGCGTTGATGAGCTGCGGATTGGCATACGTCAGGCCGCCCCGGATCTTGTGCCTGGGGTCGACCGTGAGAAAATTGCCCTCCCGGTCCGGATTTTCCCGGTCTTTTTCTATTTTCGATACATTCCAGGTATAATTGACAAAAGAGGTCAGGCCGTATCCCATGTAAAATTCCAATTCCGTTTCTACACCGTGGATATCCACCGTGCTGACATTGTCGTTTTTCTCCTCCACGTATCGTACACCGTTCACGGTAAAGGTGTCGATAGTCCGGGGGCCGATATAATCGGAAATGCGCGACTGGTAATAGGTAACCCGGCCCCATGCGCTGTGAAAAAGCAGGCGCTCTGCGCCGATATCCCATGAAACGATTTTTTCGGGGTCCAGCTTGGGATTGGCCCACCGCAGAAGACGACCGCCGCCGCGTTCATGGACCTTGTAGAGTTCGAACAGAGAAGGGGTCCTGTATCCGGAGACAATGGACGTCCTCAGGGTTGTCAGGGCATCGGGATGGTATACGATGCCGGCCTTGGGAGAAAAATTGTCCCATGTGTTTGAACGGTACCGCCAATTATAGGGTTCTCTTTCCCGGGGATTGGAATCCCTGGCTTTGCCGTCGTAGTTTCGAACATTGTCGTAGCGAACCCCTGCATTGGCGATCAGCCGGTCGTCCATGAAGCGGGCCGTCACTTCCATAAAGGGAGAGAAAAATTCCTGCCGCCCGGAGGACGCCACATCCCGGTCGCCGGTCACGGGGTCCTCTTCGTATTCCATGGAAACCCGTTTATACGCCATTCCCCCTGTAAGCAAGGCCCTTTCCAACAACGGGATGGTGTTCTGGATTTCGCCTCCCCATACGATGTTTTCGGGAAATTTTTCGTCCCGGTCAGGTACATACACACCGGCGGCCCTTTTGTCCTGGTACGCGGTTTTATCGGCGCGGTTCAGATAGAGCATCCCTGCCCAGTCCATGACGTCCCCACGGTGAGAAAAGCCCATGCGGTATTGATCCAGTATTATATCGTCATAGAAATACTCCCTTCCTTTCCCCGATTCATGCTGATAATAGAGTCCGCTCAAGGAAATATCGGTCCGTTCGTCCGGCGCATAGACAACCTTGCCGAAGGCCTTGCCCACATCCCGGTAGCGCCGTATAGTGAAATCCTCGATGCCATCGGGATCGACCATGTAAAACCCGTCGCTTTCCTCGTACGCCCCGGATAAAAGCAGGCCGAAGCGCTCCTTTTTTTGGGAATGCAAACCGGAAACGCCGTAGGTTTTTGATGAGCCGACAATCCCCCTGATGCTGGCTTCGCGTTGCGCGACGGGATTTTTGGTGATGATGTTGATGATGCCGCCCAATCCCTCGGATCCATAGGAAGCCGAGGACGGGCCGCGAAGGATTTCAATGCGCTCGATGCTTTCCCGGGGGATGAGGCCCCATGCCACCCAGGCGATGGAATTACTGAAATTGTCGTTCAAGGGGACCCCGTCCAGCATCATCAGAACACGGTTGCGGCCGGTGCCCCGCATGCTGAGATGGCTCATGATGCCGCCGGTCTGAAACCCGTAATGGCTGGTGTTGTGAACGCCCGCTGTAAAGCGGACGATATCCTCGATCCTTTCAAATGGAGAAGCCGTGATATCTGTACCGGAAATGACAGATACGCTTTGGGGGGCATCGGTAACCGAGAACGTCGTCCGGGATGTGGACACGACCACGTCCTCCATCCGGTATCGCTCTTCTTCCGCTTCAGCGGCGAAAACACCTGCCGGAATAACCAGGATCACCCATAAAAAAAATACCATTGCGTTTTTCATGCCCGTCTTCCTTTCGATTGGTTGATTGGTATCCGCCAGCACGCATCAAACATGATCTACGGGTCTTCCGGGCAACAAAAAAAAAGGCCACGAAAGACGGTTTTTCCGTTTTTATGGAAAAACACAGACCTTCGTGGCCTTGCTTGGGGGCCTGCCTGACAGGAACAGCGGTAAATTGCCATTTTACCGCATTTCGTCAAACCTGCAGCTACAAAAGGGCTTCAGCCCATTGTTTTTGATCGTCAACTCATAACAACACGACTGACTGGGTGTCAATCCTTTTTTCCGCGCTCTTCATAAAATTTCCATGCCGCCCGCAAGCGCAGGGCCCTGGCTTTATCCGCAATGTCCATGAGTGCTTTATCCCTGTCCCAGGCTTCTTTTGCTTTTCTTCCGGCTTTTTCCCAGAAAGGATCGAGGCGTACAGACAAGTCCCTGATTCGTTTTAGCGCCTCATGGGTGACAATATGGACTTTTGGTGAATCAGGGGAGCAGCAGGCAAGGCTTCTGACCGATACAGTACACCCCAGGATATTTTCCAGGACTTCCCGGCCCCAATCATATTTGCAGGCGCTTTTGAACAGATACCCCAGTATGGCGGCCGATACATGCAGGTCCTCGACGGTTCGAAACGGTTTGATGTATGCGGTATACCCGTCCCCCGGAAGCAAATCCGCCTCAAAAACGGCTACATCGGTAAAGATGAGCTCCCCGTGGCTGATTTCCGGCACCAGGTTGAGGCCCTTCACAGGAACAATTCGGATACCCGGGGTTTTTGCGTCGATCTGGACCACCCGGACACGGTTTCTCCCGTCGACCGTTCTCCCTTCCGAGGCTGCCACCAGGAGCAGGCCGGCTTCCCCGGCGCAGGAAACATACTTTTTTCTGCCATTTACGGTAAACGCTTTTCCCCGCTTTGGATCGATTTCCACAGGTGTCAGCCTTGTTTCGATTGCGCGGGGATGTGCCCCCTTTTCCTCTGTGATGCAAAAGCTGGCGGGCATATTGACGGGCAGCGCCGGGACAAGGCGCTGCAGGGCGGCACAATAGCCTGCGGCAAAGGCATACGCCATGCAGTCAGCGACAGATCCGCCGGCGATCGCCCGGTCCACGGGAGCGTTCCACGATCCGGATTCTTTGGAAAAAGCCTGCCAAAACGCCCCAAATGCAGAATGCGTCTCCAGTGCAGCGGATCGGCCTGATGAGAGCAGCCAGTCAATAATCCGCAAATTGTCTTTTCCCATTATACCCCGTCTCCGCTAATTGAAATTTTTTCCAAAGCCACCGTATAACAGGCATTGTCCATTCGATCCCGATCAAT
>JAWOAV010000066.1:0-14138 GCA_046498365.1 Desulfosalsimonadaceae bacterium | reverse complement strand
GTTTCCGACTTTCTTCGTAACTGTTACCCCAAGGCGGGACCGGTCCCGCCTTGGGGTAACAGTTACGAAGAAAGTCGGAAACGCCGTCATCCGAAACCGCCTGAAACGCATCGTACGCGAATACTTCAGACGCAACCGGTCCCGGATGAAAGGCAGCCTCGATATCAACGTCATTGTAAAACAATCGGCTGCAGGCGTTTCTTCCCAGAGAGCGCATACGCAATTACATGCACTCGTGGACCGGATCGAGGACGCCGGATCGAGGAGGATTGAAAAATAAGATATCTGCTTTTAACGGTTATCCGGATATACCAGCTTTTTCTGTCCCCGCTGCTCGGGGCGCACTGCCGGTTTTATCCCACGTGTTCAGAATACGCCCGCGAATCGATCAGCCGGTATGGCGCGTGTAAGGGCTGTTTTCTTGCGATAAAGCGAATACTGAAATGCCATCCGTTTCATCCGGGCGGTATCGACCCGGTGCCTTGACGACCCGGCCGAAGCTGTGCCGGGACCGCTTCAAACCGCTTTTCACGCCCGTCATACGCAACGCCCCGCAACGCAAGCAGATTTTATTCATTTCAAATCCACCTCCGCGACGACGCTTCCTTGATACGAGGCAAGCCTTGCCGGTGCCGGTTTCCGGCACCATGACCAAGGCTGGATGCTTTTGCCGCCTGCATATGCCGTAATTACTTCAATATTGTTATAACCATCCAGGAGTTATTAATGGAACACGTTCGGTTGATCGTTGCGATACTTCTTTCGCTCGCTATTTTTCTCGCGTGGGACTTTTTCTTTGTAGACAGGCGACCGGTTCCTCCCCCTGCGCCCCCCACCCAAACCGTAGCGCCGGAGACCGCAAAAGAGTCGACAGGCCAACAGCAGGGGCAAAAACCGGCGCAGATGCCGGAAGAAGCGCTTCAACCGGTGACGGAACAAACCTTTGACACCATAACTGTTGACACGGGGCTGTACAAAGCCGTCATTTCCGAAAAAGGGGCCACCATAAGCCGTTTTGAACTGAAGGAATACCGGGAGAATGCCGATCCGGACGCCCCCCGGAAGGAGCTGATCCCCCAGAGCAATCCTGCCGGCACCGCCCTTGTGGACCTGTCCGGCGGCAATGACCCCCTGTACAATGCCGTATTTGCAACGGATTTTGAAGACCGGTCGCTGCGCGTGGAAAACGGGGCCGAAACCCTCTCCTTTTTCCAGCGATCCGACTCCGGACTGGTCCTTGAAAAACGGTATACGTTTTACCCGGACCGGTATGCCATCGGGTTGGCCGTGCTGCTCCGCAATGAATCGGACCGCATCGTCGACCGGAATCTCGAAATCAGCATGACCAATCCGACGCCGGAAGAATCGCGGCGCTTTACCTTTGCCGGGCCGGTCCTTTACATGGACGGAAAACTGAACCAGGTGAAACCCGACGATATCGCGGAAAAGAACACCTACAACGGGAACATTCAATGGACGGGGCTCACGGACCACTATTTCATGAGTGCGCTGATCCCGCCGTCCGCCGTGGATACCCGCGTCATCCTCGACCTGGATTCGCGCAGAAACCTCTTGAAAACCACCTTCCAGCAGCCCATGGACCCTCTTGCGCCGGGGGGAGTCGCACAATATGACTATCACCTTTTCATGGGACCGAAGAAACTGTCCCTTTTACGGGATTTCGGCCATGAACTGGACGAAATCGTGGATTTCGGCATTTTCAGCGTCATCGCAAAACCCGCCCTGTGGCTCATGAATGCGATTCACGACAATGTGATTGCCAACTACGGCGTTGCGATTATACTGCTGACCCTGCTCATCAAGGCGGTTTTCTGGCCCCTTGGGAACAAGAGCTACAAATCCATGGGGGAAATGCGGAAAATTCAGCCGCTGATGATGGAAATCCGGAACAAGTACAAGGATGACAAGAAAAAAATGAACGAAGAGGTGATGAACCTCTATAAGACCTACAAGATCAACCCATTGAGCGGCTGCCTGCCCATGGTCGTTCAGATTCCGGTATTCATCGCATTTTACCGGATGCTTTATGAAGCGATAGAGCTCCGCCATGCGCCGTTTCTGCTGTGGATCAACGACCTGTCCGCCCCTGACCGGCTGTTTGATTTCGGTATCAATATTCCACTGATGGCACAGCCGGCCGGCATCCCCGTATTGACCCTCATTATGGGGGCAACCATGTTTTTACAGCAGAAACTGGCGCCGCCGCCGGGAGACCCCATGCAGGCCCGGATAATGATGATGCTTCCCATCGTCTTTACCTTCATATTCATCAACTTCCCCGCAGGCCTCGTGCTTTACTGGCTGGTGAACAACCTGGTCTCCATTGCGCAGCAGTACAACGTCAACCGGAAAATGACCTAACCTTGATTTAACCTGGAGGCACTTCATGAGTGCGTTTATCGACTTTGAAGAAAAAAGCGTGGACAAAGCCGTTGAAAAAGCGTGCAAGGCGTTGAACGTTACAAAGGAACGGTTGAAATATGACATCATATCGTATGGTTCAAGCGGCATCTTCGGTATCGTAGGAACAAAAAAAGCGCTCATTCGGGTAACGCCGCCCCCGGAGTCGATTGACGAAGGAAAACCCTCTCGACCCGGGAAAACCCGAAAACCGGCTGAAAAGAAACACCGGAAGCCCTCGGAAAAGAGCCGGCCCGCAGCGGAGGGGCAAACGCCGCCTCCGCACGAGAGTTCCCCTGCCGAAGAGGGGGGGGATATTTCCGCACTGGTTGACGAGGCTTTCGGCGAAGGCCCCTCTTTTGCCGATGGCGCAGCAGCCCAGGCCGATGCCGGGAAGCCGGACGATGAAGGGGAGGATGCCTTGTCGGATCAGGAAGACGGGGCGGTGCAGGAAGCAATGCAAGCTGAAGACGGTGACGACGGGCCTTTCCAGGAAAAAGAGGAAGGCCGGCCAAAGGAGGCGGCGCCCACCGCGGGTCCCGCGGAATACAAAGCCGCCGCAGCGTGGGTGCACGAATTTTTGGCGCAGGCCGTCCGCCTGATATCCCCGGATTCAGAAATCCGCATGGAAGCGGATGACAGTGCCATCCGATTTAAGATCGAGGGGGGGGATGCCGCCCGAATGATTGGAAAACGCGGACAAACCCTTGATACCATACAATATCTGGCCGAAAAAGCCGTCAGCAAGCAGTTCGGCCAAGGGATTGCTGTTGAAATCGACGTTGATGACTATCTTGACAAGCGAAGAACGGAACTGAAGCAACTGGCGAACCGACTCGCGCAAAAAGCGGCTCAAACCGGGAAACCCATGGTCATCAACCGCATAAACGTCAATGACAGGCGCATCGTTCACCTTGAATTGAAAGAAAATACCGAAATTCGCACCCAAAGCACCGGCAACGGGGACCTGCGAAAACTTTTGATCCTTCCCAAGAAAAAAGCCGGTGGGAAAAAACCGGCGACCAAGGGCCGGAAACCCGGCAACGGCCGGCGCCGCCCGGACAGCAGAAGCCGGAAGCCCGAAAACGACGGACAAAAAGCGGAAACCAGTGAACAGGGCATGGAAAACAACAACCAGTAAAAGAAAAAATCCTGTCGACGTGAATAACCATGGAACCAACAACCATAGCCGCTATTGCCACCCCTGCCGGAAAGGGCGGGATCGGCATTATAAAAATTTCCGGCCCGGCGGCCCGGCAGCGGGTTGCGGAAATTTTCTGCCCCGGCCCTTATGAAAAGCGCAAAAAACCGGTTCCCGTCAATGACCCGACCTTTTTTTCCCCTTGGAAAATCTACTACGGGCACATCGCCGACCCTGATCAATGCCGCGTGTATGACGAAGTGATCGTCGCCATTATGCCCGCGCCCAAATCCTATACCCGCGAGGACGTGGTTGAAATCCAGGCGCACGGCGGCGATGTGATTCTTGAAAGCATCCTGTCCCTGCTGTTTCGCAAGGGGATCTGCGCAGCCCAGCCCGGAGAATTCACGCGGAGGGCTTTTGTAAACGGAAGGATCGACCTGTCCCAGGCCGAAGCCGTTATCGACCTTATCAACGCCCGCTGCGAGGCCGCCGTGAATATCGCGTTTGACCAGGCTGCCGGAAGCCTCTCCGCTTCCATTGAAGCCCTCCGTTCCCGCATCACGGGCATCCTGGCAACCATTGACGCCATGGTCGATTTTCCGGAGGCCGTTGAAGCGGACATAGACGCAACCCGCCTTTCCGAGGAGATCGCCCGTGACCTTCTCGGTCCAGTGTCCGCACTGGTCTCTGCATATGAAGAAAACAAAACCCTCCGGGAAGGGGTTCGGGTGGTCATTGCCGGGGCGCCCAATGTCGGCAAGTCCAGCATTATGAACCGGCTGGCCGGATCCGACCGTGCCATTGTTACGGAGCACCCAGGAACGACCCGCGATTATATCGAGACCGTGCTCCCCTCCGGGGGGATCCCGATCACCCTGGTGGACACGGCAGGCCTTCGGATGGATCCCGACCCGGTCGAAAAAATCGGCATTGAAAAGGCGCATAGCCATATCCAGAATTCCGATATCGTGCTGCACGTTTTGGATGCGTCCGCACCGGTTCCCCATGACGAACTGGCGTTTTTCGAAGGAATCCGCAGCAAAACCCTTTTCATTGTGGCAAACAAGATGGACCTGGCCAATGGCGCAGCCCCCGCGCTTCCGGGAGCAATGCCCAAAGCCTCTGTTGTTGAAACCTCGGCCAAATACAACAGGGGCATGGAATTGCTGAAAAGCCGCATCGTGGAAACAGCAAAAAGCCTGCTCTCCCGCGTACCCGAGCGGCCGGTTCCCAACTATCGGCACAAGGCGCTGCTTCTTGATGCGCAGGAGTCCCTGGAACAGGCCATGGCAAACCTGGACCAGGACAACGGCTCCTCCGAGTTGGTCTCCATTGATTTGCGGCAGGCCTATGACCGGCTCGGCGAAATCACCGGCAGCACCGCACCGCCGGACGTGCTTGACGACATTTTCAGCCGCTACTGCATTGGCAAGTAGCCGGGAAAAACAGCAGAGGGGAGCGTAAATTCAGGCAGTCCCTGAACGCGCAGCAAAATACAGGCAGGCGGGAAGCGGCGATGAGAACAGCCCTGAAAATGGGCCGGTGACATCCCCGCCCCCTGATTACAAACGCAAATGTTTCACGTGAAACATTTTTATACGAATAAGGAGCCATTCATGGATTTTACACAATTTTTTGAGCGATACGAAGCATTGGCAGCAAAGGTGGAAGAGGCCTTCAAACGGGTAAGCGATGCGCACCCGGACCTGGTCTTGTGTAAACCGGGATGCACAGACTGCTGCTACGCACTTTTTGATCTGACACTGGTGGAAGCCTTGTATATCAACCAGAAGTTTAACGAGGCCTTTACCGACGAAGCGCGGGAAAAAATGCTCGAAAAGGCTAACAAGGCGGACAGGCAGATATACAAACTAAAAAAAGAGGCCTACCAGGCAACCAAGGAAGGCAAAGACGAGACCGCTGTTGTCGAGGAAATGGGGAAAAAGCGCATTCAATGCCCCTTGCTGAATGATAACGCCCTTTGCGATCTTTATCCCCACCGGCCGCTGGCTTGTCGCATTTACGGGGTGCCTCTCGCCATCGGCGGAGCAGGCAGAACCTGCGGCCTGTCGGGTTTTGAAAAAGGAAACAAGTATCCCACGGTTAACATGGATATTATTCACGAGCAACTGCTTGCCATCTCCACCGACCTTGTGCGGCACCTGAACACCAAGCGTCCCGCTCTTGCAGAAGTGCTTGTGCCGGTCTCCATGGCAATTTTGACGGACTATGACAAAGAATACCTGGGCATTCCCGAAGACAAGGACGACAGCGTCTCGTAAACCGGCAAAGAAAGAGGGAAACGCAATGACGGAAAATGACGACCAGCGGAAAAAAATGATATTTGACGCCATGTCGCCGCGCAGGCAAAAGCACATATTGAAAAAAGGATACGACAAATGGGATCCTTTTTTAGAACCAAAGGATCCGGTGGACATGCGGATGGACCGCACCAAGCGGACCTCCCGGATGCTTCTCCAGGAATTTTTGCAATCCATAGAGGACCTGGATGCCCATGGGAGCGACTACAGGAAGGGGGCCTTTGAACTCTGCCTGGGAATCATCAACGAAGATGAAAAGTTTTTGGGCATGTTTGACTTTGCCTGCTGGTATAAGGGGGAATTGAAAAAGTACAAGAAATAAAACCGATGGCGTCGTTAAAAGTCCCATCTACTGCGTTGCAGCAATTTTTCATACGCGAGAAGGCATACAAGCCATCTCAAAAAACAGATCAAGTGGGGTAGAAAATGCGGGGAGAGTGATTTTTACCACAGAGGACACAGCGGAGACACAGAGATTCACAGAGAAAAGCAATGAAAAAAGGGGGGTAGGCCCATTAACGTAGCCATCGGTTGCTTATCCTGTGACTTTTACGTAAGCATCAAAAAAGCCTTGCAGGGGAAAAACATCTTCCCCTGCAAGGCTTTTTCTGCGAGTTACTGTGTTCCCATGAACCAGAGAAGGATCGGCAGGCCGATCACCGCCACGATAATGATGATGCCCGGCGGCGATATGTAGGGTTTATACCATACGGCCTTTTCGGCCTTTGCCTTTTTCACTTCCGAAAGAAACCAGTTGCCGATAATAACGGCCGCCAAAAAAAGCGCGATTATTCGTATTGCATCAACGAGCCCCATTGGTTATCTCCGTTTTGAATTACTCGTATATTTTTTCCCCGGGCGCATCAGCTTCGGCAGCGTCGTTTTCGTAGTCGCGGGCACGACTGTCCTTGCTTGCAAAATACTCCCGATACCATTCATTGGCGATAATCAGGGACATGATTTCGTTGCTGCCGGTCCAGATAGATGCCAGGCGCAGATCCCTGACGATTCTCTCAATGGGGAAGATGTTCGTGTACCCGATACCCCCCATAACCTGCATGGCCTTGTTTGCGGCTGCCTGGCACGACTCGGTGACGAATTTTTTGGATTCCGACACCATTCGCCGGATGCGGCGGGGGTCCTGGCCGGTATCCACGGCCATGGCGGTTGCATAAATCATGGACCGGCAGGCATCCAACAGCATCACGGCCTCTGCCACCTGGAAGCTGACGCCCTGGAAGTTGTTGATGGTCGCACCAAAGGCCTTCCGGCGGGTGGTATAGCCGGTTGCGATATCCACGGCAGGGCGAGCGCTGCCGATGGTCATGGCCGCGGTTCCCAGCCTTTCAGGGATCATCATGGTATTGAAAACCGCATAGGCGCCGTTGATCCTGCCGACGACGTTTTCCTTGGGCACTTTCACGTCCTTGAAGACAAGGCGGCCGGCGCCCCCCCCGCGGCACCCCATGAGTCCGTACAGATAGGAAGTTTCAACGCCGGGGGAGCGGTCGATGATCAGGCAGGTCAGGGCTTCATGCGGTTTTGCATCGGGGTCGGTCCTGGCATACACCAAAAAATAATCCGCGCCTTCGGCCCCGACGATGAATCGCTTCTGGCCGTTTACGAGGAAATGGTCCCCCTTGTCCTTGGCAACGGTGGTGGTACCGAAAAAGTCCGACCCCCCCCGGGGTTCGGTAAGGCATTCTGCGGCAAACAACTCCCCCTGTAAGAGCGGTTTCACGTATTTTTCCTTTTGCGCGTCCGTGCCGTGCAAAATAATGGCATCGCATACGAGTTCGGCACCGACCCCAAAAGTGCAGGCAAAAATGTAGCCCAGGGTCCCGACTTCCTCCATGACCGCGCACGTGGTCACCCAGTCGAGGTTGCGCCCTCCCCATTGATCGGGATAGCGGCAGCCCATGAGGTTCCGCCGTCCGGCCTCCTGAAGAAACTCCCGGGGGAACTGTATCTTGTCATGGTCCATATCGATAATCATTTGCCGGGGGACCCATTTTACGAGGTCTTTTGCCTCGTCCCGAATTTTTTTCCCTTCCTCGCTCAACAAGTAATCAAACATCCCAATACTCCTTTAGAATAAATAAACGGGCACCCTACTTGACGGCTTCGTAAAAAGTCCAATATCTGCGTTGCGCACAATTTTTGAAGAATCTCACGTACGGCGAAGTACGATCGATTCTTCAAAAATTGCACGCGCCTTGATCTTGAACATTTTACAAAGCCGTCTGAAAACGACTTTTACGAGTCCATCTTACTTAAAGCACGCAGCGTACAAAGTTTTTTTCGGGGATCTCTGTGTTTTCTCTGTATGCGCTGTGCTGAAAAACAGTGCTGTTCATCAGACGGACGACTCTTTACGGGTGCATCCGGCGTCACCGCCACCGATGAAACCATACAAAAGTTAACGTAAGCGGAAGGTTTTATATAACGAAGGGAAGAGATTTTGTCAACAAAAACTCCGGCAACTACCGGATAATGCACCGGTGTACGCTTTGGGAAAGAATCGATTGAAAGGCGTCCAGCTCGGCATCTGAAAACTGCCATTGGTTTTGTTCAAAAAACGCGGGGTCCAGCACCTTTTCGCTACGGGGCTTCTGCAGGGCATGAAGAGAGGCGCCGCGGAGCATCTCGGCGATAACACGAACTGCGGGCTCATCGACGATCGGACGGACGCAGGTGGTCCTGAACTCGTGGGGAAGGCCGGCGCCGATGATGATTTCAATGGATCTGCGAATCCGCTCCGGGTCCAATTCCCTGGCGATCAGCGGCGCATAGCGCTCCGGGTCGGTTTTGACGTCCATGGCGATATAGTCCGCGAGTCCGTCGCGGATGACCTCCGCAAGCATTTCGGGCCGGGATCCGTTGGTATCGATTTTTATTGAAAAGCCCAGCATTTTGAGCTGCTGACAAAATTCCGGCAGGTCCGGCTGGAGAAAAGGCTCCCCGCCGGTGATGACGACACCGTCGACGTATTTCCGGCGCTTTTCAAGAAAAGACAGGACGTCTTCTTCGGAAACGGCTGCATCCTGCACCTCGCAGCCCGGCTGCACCAGTTCGGGATTGTGGCAATAGGGGCAGCAGAAGTTGCACCCCCGGGTAAACACCACGCTGCTGATACAGCCCGGAAAATCAATAAAACTGTATTTCTCAAAGCCACCGATGTTCATCAGGAAGCGATCTTGAACGTCCGGCGGTTTTCAAATTCACGCTGTTTCCCGTTGTTCCACTGCTGGATGGGCCGCAGGTAGCCGACCACGCGCGAATAGACCTCGGTCGGCGCGCCGCACCGGGGACAGGCTTCGTGATTGCCGCTGAAATAGCCGTGATGGTTGCAGACGCTGAAGGTCGGGGTCACCGTGAAGTACGGAAGCCGGAAGCTGCCGGTGATCTTTCGGACCAGGTGCTTTGTGGCCTCAAACTGGTTGATCTGCTCGCCCAGAAAAATGTGAAAAACCGTCCCCCCGGTATACTTGATCTGGAGTTCGTCCTGGAGTTCCAGGGCTTCGAAAATATCGTCCGTGTAATTAACGGGGAGCTGGCTCGAATTGGTGTAAAAGGGGTCCGCCCCCTGGGTAAACTCCGCTTCATTGGCGCAAACGATCGACGGGAATTTCTTCTTGTCGATAAGGGCAAGCCGGTAGGCGGTCCCCTCCCCGGGTGTCGCTTCGAGGTTGAATATTTCGCCGGTCTCCGCCTGGATATCTTCAAGGACCTTGCGGAGAAAATCCAGCACCTCGATGGCAAACTCGCGGCCTTCGGGCTCGCCGATGTTCCGCCCCATAAAATTGAGGCAGGCCTCGTTCATGCCGATAATGCCGATGGTGGAAAAATGGTTGGCCCAATAGGACCCGGTTCTCTCCTTGATCCCACGCAGGTAGAAGCGGGAGTACGGATAAAGGCTTTGCTCCGTGAACCGCTCGAGCACCTTCCGCTTGATCACGAGGCTGTCTCTGGCGATTTCCGCCTGCGCCTTGAGCTGATCGAAAAACGCTTCTTTGCTTTGGGCCAAATGCCCGATCCGGGGGAGGTTGATGGTCACCACACCGATGGATCCGGTCAAAGGGTTGGCACCGAACAGACCGCCTCCCCGCTTCTGGAGTTCACGGTTGTCGAGGCGCAGCCGGCAGCACATGGAACGGGCGTCTTCGGGCGACATGTCTGAATTGACGAAATTGGAAAAATAGGGAATCCCGTACTTGCCGGTCATTTTCCAGATATAGTCATGGTTGGGGTTGTCCCAGTCGAAATCAGGGGTGATGTTGTACGTGGGGATGGGAAAGGTAAACACCCTTCCGCGCGCGTCCCCTTCCATCATGATCTCCGCGAATGCCCGGTTGAAAACGTCCATCTCCTCCTGGAAATCGCCATAGGTGACATCCTGGTATTCCCCGCCGATCACGACCGGCGAATCCTTGAATGTGGACGGCACGTTGAGGTCCATCGTGATGTTGGTAAAAGGCGTCTGGAATCCCACACGGGTGGGGATGTTGATATTGAAGACGAACTCCTGCAGCGCCTGCTTGACATCGCGGAAGGACAACTTGTCGAAACGGATGAACGGGGCCAGAAGCGTGTCAAAATTGGACACCGCCTGGGCGCCGGCCGCCTCCCCCTGCAGCGTGTAGAAAAAGTTCACCACCTGGCCGAGTGCGGAGCGCAGGTGCTTGGGCGGCGCGCTTTCCACCTTTCCGGAAACCCCCATGAATCCGCTTTTGAGCAGGTCCACGAGATCCCATCCCACGCAATAGACGGACAAGAGGCTGAGGTCGTGGATATGCAGATCCCCGGTTTTATGCGCATTTCTGACCTCGGGCGGATAGATCCGGTTCAGCCAGTATTCGGCCGTGATATCCGAGGAAATATAATTGTTGAGCCCTTGGAGGGAATAGCTCATGTTGGAGTTTTCCTTGATCTTCCAGTCGAGCTTTTGCACGTAATTCTCAACCAGCTCCACATGGGCGCGGGTGGCGATGCTCCGAATCTGGGAATGCTGCTCCCGGTAGATAATATAGGCTTTCGCCGTTTTGAAGTAGGGAGAATCGATCAGCACCCGCTCCACAATATCCTGGATTTCCTCGACTTCCGGCGGGCTGGACAGCTGCATCTCGTGGGCGAGGGACAACACCCGCAGCGTCAGCTGCTTTGCCGTGCGCTCGTCGAACTCGCCGGTCGCTTTCCCCGCCTTGGCAATGGCAGCGGTGATCTTGGAAGAATCGAATTGGTCTATCCGTCCGTTTCTTCTTTTTATATGGGTAAACATGCGGCGTCCTCCCTCAGCAGGTGTATGAATGGTTTTTGCACGTCCCTTTATAATTCTTAAAATTAACTATATATTGAAATTTGTCAACAAAAAACACAATATATTGCGTTTTTTTGGCAAACAGGCGGGTATGGGGGGGCGGCTCAGGGGGCGTCCCCCATGAAACCGTGTCCCTGGGCGGCGGGCATGATCCAGATATAATCCCCAGCAGAAAAATCCACGGGCTCTCCTTTTTCGCGGGGAATGACGCTGCGATAGGCAAGGCCGGTCCGCCGACGCGCGCGCTCGGGAATGCCATAGCCCTGGGCGATATGGCCGCTTCCGGCAAACACGACCATGGAGCGGTCCTTTCCATGGCGACTGACGGCCTCGGCCATTGCTTCATCCCATACCACCTGGGCCGCGTAAAAATCGTCAAACGCGTAGCGGTCCGCGACATGTCCGGTATGCCGTTCGTACTGGCTTCGAACATACTCCCTGTGGTCCTCATCGGTCAGGTCCCGCTCCTGCGGCAGCTGTTTTTCCTGGTACGGTAGAAGGGAATCGATGCCGCCGGCGGCAATTTTGGACGGAATATGAAACTCGATGTTCAGCGCAACCAGGGGGATGCGATTTTCCCGGATATAATGCAGCAGGTCGCGGTACAGGGAGAAATCGTGCCGCCAGTTCGCATACCAGTGGGTTTTCCGGAGAAACGCGTCCTCGGAGAGGCCGCCCTCGACCCACCGGCCCAGCACCTCCTGGTAGGGGCGGGCGAACATTTCCATTCCGACGGCAATATTGCCGGGGCGGCGCTCCTGAAGGGCTTTCAGGATCCGGAGCTGAATTTCATGGTGCGCTTCGTTGGTATGGGTTTCGCCGACATACACGACGGGAACGGTTTCAAGCTCCGCGATCATTGATTCAAAGGACACCTCCCGGCCGGTGGCCGCATCCAGGATCGTATCGACCGGGTAGTCCGGCGCGGACGGCGCAGTGTCAGGGGTGCGCAGCGCGGCGCAGCCGGAGACGACGAGAAACGATAAAAGCAAAAACAAAACCGGCGACTTCAAAAGACCTCCATGTATTCGCTGACCAAAAAGAATATTACCGAAAACAATATGCTGGACGGGTCCGGATATCCTGTGGTAAAAAAATCACGATCCATTTTCCCACTTTCCCGATCAAAACGGCAGAAAAAGGGCAATACCCATGCACCTTGAAAACAACCCCATGTTCAGAAGGACCCCCGTGCGATGGCTGGATTCCAGCATTGTCTGCATTGCCGGGGCCATGGTGATGCTGGCAATCGCCCTTTTCGCCATAACCGGGATCCGTGTTGCAGCGGCGCATCCGGGCACGTGGCTTTTGTGGGTGCCGGTGCTGCTGCTGGGCCTCAGCACCGGGTTGTTCCTCTGCCTGGTCATCCGGTTTTCAAGAAACCGGAAATCAGAGAAATGACTGCTTTTTCAATATGCCGTCAAAACTTTCCGGCGAAACCGTGCGCAAGTGTTCCAGAAAAAAATGAAGCATGACGGCGGTCACCCCCCAGACGACGATATCGCCGCAATCCGATAATTTGCCCGAATTCGTGCCCGCAGGATAGAGCAGGGTGGCGATATCCGGTCGCCGTCCCATGTAATTGCTCTCCACGTGGGTTTTTATCAGGTCGTCAAGAGGGATTTCCAGGGTGGCGGAGATCTCCCGGGGATCGAAGCGCAGGGAGGCGCCGTCTCCCTTCCAGAAGCCGACGAAGGTTTCGATTTCCGTCTGCCGGATCGTCTGAAAATATCCGAGCGAACCGACCATTTCAATCTCCGAAGCATCGATGTCCAACTCTTCCTTGACCTCCCGGTAGGCCGCCGCCAGGGGACTGTCATCGCTGCCGTCCACCCGTCCCCCGGGCAGGGCCACCTGGTTGCGCCACGGGTAGCCCTCGGTATCGGCCTTGCGCACGGCAAGCAGGCAGGCTTCCCCGTCTTTTTCATACAGCAGCATCAGCACACTTGCAGGCTCAAAAATCCGTACCGACGGGGATTTTGGCATTTCATGCCGGCACAGGACATTTTTCAGGTGTTCGGTTTTCATGGCGTTGTCCGGCGCTTACCTCTCTTCAAGAAATTCCCCGAAGGTCATGGTTTCAAAGCTTTCCGTATGGATATATTCCAATATGCCGATCATTTGTTCTTCAGGGATAAACCCCGGCCGGCCGGCAATCACCTCGGCATCCGGGGAAAGAAAAAGGTTTGACGGATACTGGTTTGCCCCGTACTCCCGGGCCAGGCCCCGCTGCTCTTCCGCATTGACCCGTATCGGTATGAAATTGTCGTTTAGGTAGTCGCTGATGCTTTTCATGGAAAAGGTCTCTTTATCCATTTTTTCACAAAACGTACACCATTCCGTGTAAAAATAGAGAAAGCCGGTTTTTTCCCCGGACTGCATTTTTTCTATGCCGTCCTTATAGGAATACCAGTTGACCGTACCCTGCTCCCCGGCCACGCCGGTGCAGGAAAAAAAACCGATGATCAAAAGCGGAAAAGCGAACAAGAATATTCTTTTCGCTGAATGTTTCATAAACAAGATTCCCTTTCGTTGACGACTTTGTAAAACGTCCAATATCTGCGTTGCGCACAATTTTTGAAGAATCTCACGTACGGCGAAGTACTATCAATTCTTCAAAAATTGCACGCGCCTTGATCTTGTGACTTTTTTCAAAGCCGTAATTACTTCCAATAAGTCCTTTGGCAGCTGGGGAGAGATATTTGCAGGAGAAGCAACACTGGTCTTAGCCATAATCGACAGGGCCCTTCATTACAGCCATATTTTTCAGACAACTGGTTAAAGCTACAGGGTCAAAAACAAAATAAAGGATAGAAAATCTTGATTGGAGGTGGGATTATGTATAATATGTGGATATAGTTAGGGGGGTCAATTTCTCCCGGAAAAAGGGGTCAAGACCAACCCGGAATCTACACGCGCTTCAACTTTGTCTTTA
>JAWOAV010000034.1:0-31371 GCA_046498365.1 Desulfosalsimonadaceae bacterium | reverse complement strand
GTCGCGTAGACTTTCCAGGCGCACGCGGTGCCACATGAGGGCCGCGTACCACACCGTAAAGGCGGCGAGGCAGAAAAAGAAGGCGAACATCATGCTGGGCGCCAGCCCGCCCTCCTCAGCACCGAACATGAGGGGGTGCTGGGTGCGCCACATGCGGATGGCGATGAAATTGATGGGCACCGAAATAAAGGCCACGACGCCCCTGATCATGCATCCCGGACCGATCAACCGGGGGGTTGAAATCGCCCCGGAAGCGGCCGACGGTCCTCATTCGATCATACTGGACCAGGTGACAAACGGTGTTGCGCTCAGGATGGCTGTTTTTTACCTGCTGGCGGGAGGTATACGCAATGCAGATTCTGATTAGACAAGGCAGGGTGATCGATCCGGGAAAAATGGACCGGGTCGCTGACATATGGATCAGCAATGGGAAGATATCGGCCATCCGTCCTGTCGATTCTGCAGCGGAGCAGGATGACGGTCCCGGTTTTTCCGCCGATATTGAAATCGATGCATCCGGGTGCATCGTGGCCCCGGGCCTGATCGACATGCACGTGCATTTGCGGGAGCCCGGCCATGAATACAAGGAAACCATTGAAACCGGCATAAAGGCGGCGGCGGCCGGAGGATTCACCGCCGTGTGCTGTATGCCCAACACCTCTCCGGTCAACGACAATTCCCAGATTACCCGCTACATTATTGACAAAGCCGCTTCCTTTCGGTCTGTTCGGGTATACCCGGTCGGCGCCGTGAGCGTCGGCCTTGAAGGCAGGCAAATGGCGGAAATAGTGGATATGCGCGACGCCGGCATTGTTGCGGTTTCAGATGACGGCAGACCCGTGGCGAATTCCCTTTTGATGCGAAGAGCGCTTGAATACGCCCGTGGTGCCGGCATCCCGGTGATTTCTCATTGCGAAGATCCATACCTTTCCGGCGGATCCATGAATGAAGGCCCCTTTGCAACGCGCCTGGGGCTTTCCGGAACACCCAATGCGGCGGAAAGCATCATGGTCATGCGGGATATCGCACTTTGTGAGCTGACCGGGTGCCCGGTACATATCGCGCATGTCAGCACGGCCGAGTCCGCCGCCGCCATTCGGTCGGCAAAGGAAAGGGGCGCGCCCGTTACCGCGGAAACGGCCCCCCATTATTTTACGCTCACGGATGAGGCTGTCATGTCCTACGACACCCATGCCAAGATGAACCCCCCGCTTCGTTCGCATGCGGATGTCGCGGCAATACGAAACGCCCTTGCCGACGGCACGATCGATGTGATCGCCACGGATCATGCGCCCCATGCACCAATCGACAAGGCTCTTGAATTTGATGCGGCGGCAAACGGCATTACAGGCCTTGAAACGGCCCTGCCCCTGTCGCTTTCGCTGGTCGAAAACGGGGTGATCGATATGGAGCGGCTCCTTTTAAAACTCTCCATCAATCCGGCGGCAATCATCGGGGTGGAACGAGGGATCGCGATCGGGGCGCCGGCGGATATCACCATTATCGATCCGGGGCGGTCCTTTGCCTACCATGCGGAAAAAGGCTTTTCAAAAAGCCGGAATACCCCTTTTGACGGATGGGAGATGAAAGGACGCGCCGTCTATACGATTGTCAATGGGAATATTGTTTTTAATTCTTCAGGTTTTTCATGATTGTTTGCTATATATATGTCTGATTTTAATAGTAAAATTTTATTGGTTGACGATGACCTGAGTATGCGGGAATTTCTGGAGCTGATGCTCGGTGCGGAAGGGTATCGCGTGGATACCGCCGCAAGCGGGAAGCAGGCAGTGCAGCAGCTTGACAGGGGGTTTTACGACCTGATCCTGTGTGACATCCGGCTCGGGGATATCAGCGGCATCGAGGTGCTCAAAACAGCCAAGTCGAAATACCCGGAGAGCGTCGTGATCATGATTTCCGCCTATGCAACGGCTGAAAATGCCGTCCAGGCGATGAATGAGGGGGCGTACGATTATCTGCCCAAGCCGTTTGACAATGACGAGTTGAAGCAGACCATATCAAAGGCCCTGCAGCTCAAGACGCTTTCCCAGGAAAAGAGCCACCTTGACGATGTCCTGAAGGAAAATATTTTTTTCGGGCGGATCGTCGGCAGCAGCATCCGGATGAAGCATATATACAAGATCATATCCCAGGTGGCGGATACGCGCACCAATATCATGATCACCGGGGAGTCCGGCACCGGAAAGGAATTGATCGCCCGCGCCATACACGAGCAGAGCTCCCGCCATGACAAGCCCTTCGTGGTGATCAACTGCGGCAGCATTCCCGAATCGTTGATAGAGAGCGAGTTTTTCGGATACAGGAAAGGCGCTTTTACAGGGGCGTCCCAAGACAAGAAGGGGCTGTTCGAGGCGGCCAATACAGGAACCGTGTTTCTTGACGAAGTCGGCGAACTCGAACCCCAGATGCAGATCAAACTGCTGCGGGTCGTTCAGGAACGGTCCTTCAAACCCGTCGGCGGAAACGAGGATATCCATGTGGACATACGGATCCTGTCCGCGACCAACAAGCAGCTGCAAGAAGAGGTCATTGCCGGGCGCTTTCGCGAGGACCTGTATTACCGGCTCAATGTCGTTGAAATAAAGGTGCCGCCGCTGCGGGAGCGCAAGGGGGACATCCGTGCGCTGGCCCAGCACTTTCTGGACAAGTATTCGCGGGAGCAAGGCAAGGAAATTACCAAGATTTCCTCATATGCCGTGGACCTGCTGCAGAAATACAACTTTCCGGGCAATATCCGGGAGCTGGAGAACCTGATTGAGCGAAGCGTTGCCCTTTCGAACACCAACATACTGCTGCCGGACAATCTTTCACTGTCCATTCACAAGCGGCGCTGGATCGAAGGGATCAAGAACCGGCGTTTTGACCTGGACGACGTGGCCCGAGGCGTTTCCCTCGACAACGTACTGGAGGAAATCGAAAAAGCCTACCTGGAAAAGGCGCTTGAGTTTTCATCCGGCAGCAAAAACAAGGCAGCGGACCTTTTGGGGATCAGTTTCCGCTCGCTTCGCTACCGCCTCGACAAGCTCGGCATCGATAAGCCGGAGTAACCGGTTCTGCCCCAACCTTTCTGTTATATAATTGAAATCGCTATCGAAAAAAAACAGGTCCTTTGGTCATGCAGACGCTGGTGTTTGCCGTATTTTAAAAAAGAAGATGTCGTGTTGCGTGGATTTTACTGATTTTTGCATTCTTTTATAGATACGATAAATATTACCACAGAATGTGGGTCCGTAGGGGCACCCCTTGCGGGTGCCCGGATTCCGGGCACCCGCAAGGGGTGCCCCTACGAGGTTCTCCGGGTCATTATGTCTCGATAAATGCAAAGGATTGTTGGAAACCGATCTTGATTTCGATCCCGAAAAAAACGAACTGCAAACAAGCGGATAAAACGAAATCCGAATGTTGAGATGGGTTCTATCCAACAGTGTAAAGAAGTATTATGATCAGTGTTGAAAATCTGAGCAAAAGCTACGGCAGTTACGTGCTTTTCGAAAAAATCGGGTTTAAGATCAATCCCAGGGAAAAAGTGGGGCTTGTGGGGAGAAACGGTCACGGCAAGACCACCCTTTTTGATATGATATCCGGGCAGCTCTCACCAGACGGTGGATCCATAAGCTTTCCCCGGAATTACCGCCTCGGGTATGTCAGCCAGAAGCTTGAATTTGCCGCAGAGACGGTGCTCGAAGAAGGTATGCGCGGCCTTGGCCCGGACAGCGAAGGCGAACACTGGCAGGTGGAAAAAATTCTTGCCGGGCTTGGATTTTCCAATGCGGACCTGGGGCGAAGCCCCCATGAATTTTCCGGCGGCTACCAGGTACGGCTCAACCTGGCCAGGACGCTTGTATCGCGGCCGGATTGCCTCATGCTCGACGAGCCTACCAACTATCTGGACATAACGTCCATCCGGTGGATCAAGGGGTTTTTGCGGCGCTGGCCGGGGGAGTTGATGCTCATCACCCACGACCGCAGTTTCATGGACGACGTGGTCACCCATGTCCTTGGCATCGTCCGGAAAAAAGTCAGAAAGATAAAGGGGGACACGGGGAAGTTTTACAGCTGGATCGCCCAGGACGAGGAAATCCATGAAAAGACGAGAAAAAACAACGAAAGACGCCGCAAAGAGATCGAAAAATTTATTTCCCGTTTTCGGGCAAAGGCGCGCCTTGCGGGTATGGTCCAGTCCCGCATCAAAACCATTGAAAAAATGACCCCCGGGGAAAAGCTGAAGCATTACAAGAACCTGGATTTTCAGTTTCAGGCCGTACCGTTTACCGGCAAATATATGCTCCATGCGGAAGACGTTTCTTTTTCGTACAGCAAGGGGGCGTCTGCCCCGCTCATATCCGATTTTTCGATCAATATCGCGGCAAAAGAGCGCGTCTGCATCGTGGGGCGAAACGGCGCCGGCAAGACCACCCTGCTCAAAATCCTGGCAGGGAAGCTTTTGCCGGATGCCGGTCGTATCGTCTATCACCCCGCCCTTGTGACGGGTTTTTTCGAACAGACCAATATTGCCTCTTTGGTCGATGAGCGGACCATCGAGGAGGAAATCCTTTGCTCCAACCCGTCTTTGAGCCGGCAGGCGGCCCGAAACATCTGCGGCGCCATGCTGTTTGAAGGGGATGCGGCCGTAAAGAAAATCGGTGTGCTGTCCGGCGGGGAAAAATGCCGCGTCATGCTGGGCAAACTGCTTGGCGCACCGGCCAACTTCCTTTTGCTCGACGAGCCTACCAACCATTTTGACATGGAGTCCTGCGATGCGCTTTTAACCGCCATTGACGCGTTTGACGGGGGTGTTGCCATGGTCACCCACAACGAGATGTTCCTCCACGCCATTGCCGAGCGGCTGGTTGTGTTTTCGGAAAACAGCATCGAGGTGTTTGACGGGACCTACCAGGCCTTTCTGGAAGCCGGCGGCTGGGGGGATGAGGATTCGGTCGAAAAATTATCCGCAGAAGCGGCCGCAGATGCTTCTGAATACGCGACGCAAAACCCCGGCTTCCTCAGCCTGAAGGACTACAAGCGCTTTCGTTCCGATATCATCGCTGAAAAAAACCGGATCCTGAAACCGGTCCAGGACGGCATCGAACGCCTTGAGCGTTTGATCATGGAAAAAGAGGCGCAGATGGCGGATCTCAATGGAAAAATGCAGGCGGCGACCGAAAAGGGGGACAACCGGGAGGTCGTTGATATTTCCCGGTTGATCGGGCAATGCCAGAAAGCCATCGATGATGCATTTGAAGAGATGGAAACGCTTGCCGCGGAGCACGACAGCGGTCAGGCGGTGTTTGACGAACGTCTGGCCGACCTGGAGAGACGGCGGCCGTTTTGATTCTGTCTTTTCGATTTCGATCCCGATTTCGATTTCGATCCCGGCCGCTACCCCCGAAAAACCGCTGCGCCGGATGCCTGTTTTTTATAACCCCTCTCAAAATTGATGAACTCGTAACAAGTTGTTTTCCGATGGCGCCGTAAAAAGTTCAAGATCAAGGCTTGCGTGATTTCGAAGAATGCAGCGTACTTATCCGTACGTAAAATTTTGAGAAATCACGCGTAACGCAGATATTGGACTTTTTACGACGCCATCAAAATTCGGATTTCCAGACAATATTATACAGATCCAGCCGCCGGCTCTGTAGATTTCGTACGCTCCCCTGTTCGCGAAGCTCCTTTAAAAGATCCAGGTCCAGATCGACCATCAGGGTCATTTCCGTGTTGGGTGTGGCTTCCGCTGCGATCGCATCGTGCGGGAAGGCAAAATCCGAAGGGGTGAAAATGGCCGATTGGGAATACTGGATATCCATGTTTTCCACCCGGGGAAGGTTGCCCACGCTTCCGGATATGGCCACATAGCATTCATTTTCAATCGCCCTTGCCTGGGCGCAGCGGCGCACCCGAAGATAGGCATTTTTCGTGTCCGTCCAGAAGGGCACAAGGAGGATGTCCATGTCCTTGTCCACGAGATAGCGGGAAAGCTCCGGAAACTCCACGTCGTAACAGACAAGGATACCGAGCCTTCCGATATCCGTGTTAAATATCTTGAGTTCTTTTCCTCCCTGCAGCCCCCAGTACTGGGACTCGTCCGGGGTGATGTGAAGCTTGTACTGGCTGTCCCAGGTGCCGTCCCGCCGGCAGAGGAAGGAGACGTTGTAAAGGTGTTCATCCACGTATTCCGGGACGCTGCCGGCCACGATGTTGATATTGTAGGCAAGGGCCATCTGGAGGACGGCCTCGCGCAGCGGTTCGGTGTAATCGGCCAGGAGGCGCATGGCCTCGGCCGGATTCTCCTGGTTGAAATGGGCCATGAGCGGGGCGTTCAGAAGCTCGGGAAACAGCACCAGGTCGCAGTTATATCCGGAAACCGCATCAACGAAGAATTCCACCTGGTGCATGAAGTCCTCGAAGGAGGAAAAGGGGCGCATCTGCCATTGCACCACGCTGATCCGGGGGTAGGATTTCCGCCCCCCGAAGAGCGTTTTCTTCTTTTCGTAGAAAATATTGTTCCATTCCATCAAAATGCCGTAGGAGCGGGACTGGCTGTCTTCCGGCATGTAATTTTTCAGGATTTTTTTGATGTGAAAGTCATTGGCCAGCTGAAAGGAAAGGACCGGGTCGTATATTTCGCTGTTCCTTACTTTCTCGATATATTGCTGGGGGGTCAGTTCTTTGTAATGGTCTACGTATCCCGGAATGCGCCCGCCGAATATGATTCCCTTGAGGTTTAACTCTTCACAGAGCTCTTTTCGTGCGTCATAGAGTCGACGTCCCAGGCGGAGACCGCGGTAATCGGGGTGGACGAACACGTCGATGCCGTAGAGGCCGTCCCCCTTGGGATCGTGGTTTTTCAAGCGGCCTTTGCCGACCGCGTCTTCGTACGTATGCCGGGACTCGTAGGCATCCATGCTCACTCGGATCGTCAGGGCCGCGGCAATGACTTTCCCCTTGTCCTCGATACAGATCTGCCCTTCGGGAAACCGGTCGATCAGCATGGTAAATTCTTTATACGACCAGGCCCCCATTCCCGGGTAGACCATCTCCATGATCTCCTCGATGTCGCTGTAATCCTCCCGGGTCAGATTTCTCAGGCGGAGCTTGTGCTCAAACTCCTGGCTGTCGTTGTTTTCCATTGTCATAATACCTTGTTCATAAATGGTTGTGGTTGCTTTCAATCGAAAAGCGATATTTCAACCCGTTCCCACCCCCGCACAAAAGCAGGGGGGGGAAACCGGTTTGGAGTCGGCCCGTTCATGGTTGACACGAAAATTGAACCGGTATATAGGATAACTTTTGTACAAACTCAAGAGATTCCTGGGTTGCTGCCTGTCTGTCTCTGATGGCAGAAAGATGATATTTACCGGTTTTTACGCCAAATTAAAAGCAATTCATGCGGCCTGCGATGAAAAAACTCGATAATGCGCAGATCTTTCAGCTGCTGTGGGGATGCGCCCTGCTGCTGATGGGGATCGCCTTTTTTTTCCGGATCCCGGAAGTCATGAGAAGCCTGTCCGACCAGGAGCATTTCTTCGGCGCCTGGTATGTCCGATTGTCCCTGTACCTTGTCAGTATCCTTCTGATCGGCGGCGGTGGGAAAAAAATATACAATCTCCTGTACAAAACCGATCATGCGCCCGAATCCCCCCCTGACAGCAAAGACGTGTAAACCGAGGACCGGGAATGTTTTTTCCCGCTTGTTTCGATCTTCCTTGACATTTCAGGGTCGATTCGATAAATTCGCCCATCAAATGATGGAAACATTGTTTTGATGGGTTTGTCCAATACTTACGGTTATGCGAAAAAGGAGGCGTCCAATGAAAATACTTCATATCGACCATATCGGTGTTGCCGTCGACAGCAATGCAGAAGGGAAAAAATTCTGGTCCGACATCCTGGGCCTTCCCTATGAAGGGGAAGAAACGGTTGCGCAGCAGAAGGTCACTACTGCTTTTATGCCGGTGGGGGAAAGCGAAGTCGAACTGCTCGAGTCGACCGACCCGGATGGACCGATCGGCAAGTTCATTGAAAAAAAAGGGAAGGGGATTCATCACATCGCCTTTCGGGTGGACAATATTGACCAGGCGCTTGCGGAGCTTAAGGAGAAAGGCGTTCAGTTGATCGATGAGACGCCGCGTAATGGGGCCGGTGGTGCGCGCATCGCGTTTTTGCACCCGAAGGCTACGGGCGGGGTGCTCGTGGAGCTCTGCGAGAGATAGGGTTTTATTTTTTTGCAAATGAAAAATACCGCGTTTATTTTTATAAACACGGAACATGCCGCTACTTTTCAGCGCTGCCGAAGCCTCACGTCCGGATGAGAGTCGGCTGCGACTGTAATGACAATGTATCAAGCAACGGAGCGTAAAATGGGAGAACATCCGAAAAAGAAGGACTGGAGCGAGCTGGCCGCCAGGGAACTCAAAGGGAAACCCGTCGAATCCCTTGAATGGCCATCCCCGGAAGGCATCACCATCAAGCCGCTGTACACGGCCGAGGACACCGAGGGAATCGATTTCGTCAACTCGCTGCCGGGTCTGCACCCCTTTGTACGGGGCCCAAGGGCCACCATGTACACGGTCAGGCCCTGGACGATTCGCCAGTATGCCGGTTTTTCTTCGGCCAAGGAGTCCAACGCGTTCTACCGGAAAAATCTCGCGGCCGGGCAGATGGGCCTTTCTGTCGCATTCGACCTGGCAACCCATCGCGGCTATGATTCGGATCATCCCCGCGTTATCGGCGATGTGGGGAAGGCCGGCGTTCCGATCGATTCCGTCGAGGACATGAAGATCCTCTTTGACGGAATCCCCCTGGACAAGATGTCTGTTTCCATGACCATGAACGGCGCTGTTCTGCCGGTAATGGCCGGATATATCGTGGCTGCCGAGGAGCAGGGGGTCTCCCAGGAGAAGCTGACCGGCACGATCCAGAACGATATTTTGAAGGAATACCTGACCCGAAATACCTACATCTATCCGCCTGAGCCGTCGATGCGCATCATATCGGATATTATCGGCTATTGCTCCACGCACATGCCGAAGTTCAACACCGTCAGCATCAGCGGATACCACATGATGGAAGCCGGCGCAGACTCGGTGCTCCAGGCGGCCTTTACCCTGGCCGACGGGCTGGAATATGTGCGCGCCGCCCTTTCCGCGGGCCTTCCCATCGACAAGTTCGCCCCGAGGCTCTCTTTCTTTTTCGGGGTCGGCATGAATTTTTTCATGGAGATCGCGATGCTCCGGGCCGCACGCTTCCTGTGGGCCGATCTCATGGGGCAGTTCAGCCCCAAAGATCCGCGGTCCTCCATGCTGCGGACGCACGTGCAGACCTCGGGGTGGAGCCTTACCCAGCAGGATCCCTACAACAACATCATCCGGACCACTCTCGAAGCGCTGGCAGCCGTGCTTGGCGGTACCCAGTCGCTGCATACCAACGCCTTCGACGAGGCGGTCAGCCTGCCGACGGATGTGTCCGCCCGCGTGGCAAGGAACACCCAGATCATTATCCAGGAGGAGTCACAGGTGACCAAGGTTGTGGACCCCCTGGGCGGATCGTACTATATCGAGAAGCTCACCAGCGACATTGTCGACAAGGCCCGCGCCATCATCGAGGAGGTCGAGGAAATGGGCGGCATGGCAAAGGCGATCTCTGCGGGTATGCCCAAGATGCGCATCGAAGAAGCAGCCGCGCGCCGGCAGGCCCGGATCGACCAGGGAAGGGAAGTTGTCGTCGGCGTGAATAAATACCAGGTCGAGGACGAGGTGCCAATCGATGTAAGGGAAATCTCCGAGGCGGTTCGCGACACCCAGATTGCGGCGATCAATGACATCCGTCAAAAGCGGGACGAATCCGAGGTGAAACGCACCCTGGAGGCGATCACCAATTGTGCCGCGTCCAACGGAAATCTGCTCGAGGCGTGTATTCCGGCGGTGCGGGCCAGGGCAACGGTCGGGGAAATATCCGACGCCATGGAAGCGGTTTTCGGACGGTTTACCGCGACGACCCAGTGTATCTCCGGGGTGTATGCCGGAGAATTTCAGGATGACGAGATCATCGCCGCCATTCGCAAACGATGCGATCAATTCAAGGAGAAAACCGGCCGTCGGCCCCGGATTCTTCTGGCCAAGATGGGGCAGGACGGGCACGACCGCGGGGTCAAGGTGGTTGCCACGGCCTACGCGGACCTGGGCTTTGACGTGGATCTGAGCCCCATGTTCCAGACGCCGGAAGAGGCCGCACGTATGGCCGTTGAGAACGATGTCCACGTATTGGGGGTATCAAGCCTGGCGGGCGCCCATAAAATCCTGGTGCCAAAGCTGGTGGACGCGCTGAAGCAGGAAGGGGGAGAGGACATCGTGGTGGTGGTCGGCGGCATCGTTCCCCCGGTGGATTACGACTATCTGTTTGCGGCCGGTGTATCCAAGGTGTTCGGTCCGGGTTCCATGGTAACGGATTCGGCCAACCAGGTGCTGAATATCCTGGAAAAAACGGGCTGATTCGAGATTTTTAATGGTTGAACGCGACCCGAAATACTACATCGACGGAGTGCTGGCCGGCAATCGAAAGATCCTGTCTAAAACCATCACCCTGATCGAAAGCGCGCTTCCCCGGCACAAAGGCATTACCGACGAGATCATGGGCGGTCTTCTTCCCCATTCCGGAAACGCCATCCGGCTTGGGATTTCAGGGGTCCCCGGCGTCGGAAAAAGCACGTTCATTGAAAGCATGGGCGTATCCCTGCTGGAAAAAGGCCACAGGGTGGCGACTCTCGCGGTGGACCCCAGCAGCGCCAAAAGCGGGGGCTCCATTCTCGGGGACAAAACCCGGATGGAGAAGCTCTCCGCGGATCCCCGTGCCTATATCCGCCCGTCGCCTGCAGGTAAGACCCTTGGCGGCGTGGCCCGCAAAACCCGGGAAACCATCATGGTTTGCGAGGCCGCGGGGTTTGACGTGGTCATGGTGGAAACGGTGGGGGTCGGCCAGTCCGAGTACTCCGTGGCTTCCATGGTCGATTTTTTCCTGGTCCTGCTGCTGTCCGGCGGGGGGGACGAACTCCAGGGAATCAAGCGGGGCATACTGGAAATTGCCGACGCCCTGGCCGTCAACAAGGCCGACGGCGACAATGTGGCGCAGGCGGAAAAAGCCAGGCAGGTGTATGAAAACGCGCTTCATTTCATGGGGTCGCCGGACGCTTCCTGGCATCCGCCGGTGCTGACCTGCAGCGCGTTGACCATGGACGGGATGGATGACATATGGGAGACGGTGTGCGCCCATAACCGGGAAATGAAAAAAAACGGGCGCTTTGAAAGAAAGCGGAAACAGCAGGCAAAAGATTGGTTTCTATATCTGCTTGACGAAGGCGTAAAAGAATGGTTTTATCAATTGCCGGAGGTGGCAGCGTCTCTGCCGGAAATTCAAAAGCAGGTCGAAAGCGGCAGCACCACGGCAATGACGGGCGCAAGGCAGATCCTGGAACTCCTTGAGCAGAACGGTTCCGGCCGGCGTCGGAGAAATTGATTCCCGCGTGGTGTCGCTTCCAGGCATCCCCGGTATTTTTATAAAAAAAATCAAACCGAAGTAGGGAAAGGAAACGATTTATGGGCGAGGCTTCGGATAAAATCAAGGAAATGAAAGCCTTAAAGGGCAAAATTCAAAAAATGGGCGGTGAAAAAGCCATCGCCAAGCAGAAAAAGGACGGCAAGCTGACCGCACGGGAGCGCCTCGACCTTTTTTTTGATTCGGGCACGTTCCGGGAGTTGGACGTTTTTGTCCGCCACCGCTGCGTCAATTTCGGGATGGACAAGGTCGACATCCCTTCCGACGGGGTCATTACCGGCCACGGACTGGTTGACGGCCGGCCGGTTTTCGCTTTTGCCCAGGATTTTACGGCACGGGCGGGCAGCCTCGGCGAAATGCACGCCAAAAAAATATGCAAGGTGATGGACCTGGCCCTGAAATCGGGCACGCCGGTGGTCGGATTCAACGACTCCGGGGGGGCCCGCATACAGGAAGGGGTCGATGCCCTTTATGGGTACGGGGAGATCTTTTACCGGAATTCCACTTCCTCTGGCGTGATTCCGCAGATATCGGCCATCATGGGGCCGACCGCGGGGGGCGCCGTTTATTCACCGGCCATGACCGACTACGTGTTCATGGTGAAAAATACCAGCCACATGTTTATTACCGGCCCCCAGGTGATCAAATCGGTCACGGGAGAGGAGATCTCTTTCGAGGACCTGGGCGGGGCCATGACGCATAACGAAAAAAGCGGCGTTGCCCATTTCGCCTGTGAGTCGGACGCCGATGCCATTGAACGCATCCGCAGGCTGCTTTCCTTTCTGCCGTCCAACAACGTTGAAGATCCCCCCATTATTGACACCGGCGACGATCCGGGCAGAATTGATCCCGCACTGGACACCCTTGTCCCCGTGGACGTGAACAAGTCTTACGATATGAAGGATATCATACATGCCATCGTCGACAACGGCGACTTTTTCGAGCCGCACGAGCATTACGCCAAAAATATCATCGTCGGTTTCGCCCGGTTGAATGGCCGAAGCATCGGCATTATTGCAAACCAGCCAAAATTCCTGGCCGGCTGCCTGGATATTGACGCATCCGACAAGGCCACCCGGTTTATCCGGTTCTGCGACGCCTTCAATATTCCCATTCTCACCTTTGCCGATGTTCCCGGATACCTGCCCGGAAGCGACCAGGAATGGGGGGGGATCATCCGGCACGGCGCAAAACTGCTCTGGTGCTATTCGGAAGCGACCGTGCCCAAGCTCCTCGTGATTGTCCGGAAGGACTATGGCGGGGCGTATATCGCCATGTCATCCAAACACCTGGGCGCTGATATGGCATACGCCTGGCCGACGGCGGAAATCGCGGTCATGGGTGCGGAAGGCGCAGCCAATATCATCCATCGCCGGGAGATCCAGGATGCGGATGATTCGGCGGGAAAGCGGAAAGAAAAAGTCGAGGAATACAAGAAAATCTTTTCCAACCCGTATATTGCGGCGAACAGGGGGTATATTGATGATATTATCGTACCCAGTGAAACCCGCCCCCGCTTGATCGAATCGCTCGAGATCCTTGCCGGCAAACGCCAGGCGCTGCCCCCGAAAAAACACGGAAATATACCGGCATAAACCGAAGCAGCAGGAGTTCACCGGCCATGAGTATGAATAAAAAGAAAAAAGCGGCCCTTGCCGCTGTTATGCAATACCTTGAAACGGAGCGGCATCAAATGGCCGCGGCAGGCGCACCTGAGAGAATTGTTGCCATACCTGTATCTTCCACACTGGGTATGGCGAGTCCCTACGGCTTTTCAGGCAGGAACGCCCAGATGCAGATACGCACAATGATGCAATACAGGACATTCCGGGGATAATTTCCGGCGTATGCCGGCGGATGGGTCCGGTCAGGAGTGTTGTTGCGCACTGAGGCGGGCCGGCAAAGAATTGTTTGTGAATGGATAAATATGATGGATGAACTCGTAAAAGTCGATTTCCAGATGGCGCCGTAACAAGTGCAAGATCAAGGCGCGTGCAATTTTTGAAGAATCGATAGTACTTCAGTACTTCGCCGTACGTGAGATTCTTCGAAAATTGTGCGCAACGCAGATATTGGACTTTTTACGAAGCCGTCAAATATAATCACGATGACCTGTGTGAGGGGAGTGTAAAAGATGACGGACCATTTTCAAGTAAAAATGACGGAAATGAATTACGAAGCGGATCGCCCGAAAGCGGAAAATCCGGTCAAGATAATGGATTTGACCCTGCGGGACGGCCATCAGTCTCTGTTTGCGACCCGGGGAAGAACCGAGGACATGATCCCGGTAGCCGAAATGATGGATAACATCGGTTTCTGGGCCGTGGAAGTCTGGGGAGGGGCAACCTTTGACACCACCCATCGGTTTTTGAACGAGGACCCCTGGGAGCGGCTCCGGACCATGAAGCGGTATTTCAAAAAAACGCCGCTCTCCATGCTGCTTCGCGCCCAGAACCTCGTGGGATACCGGAATTACCCGGATGACGTTGCAAAAGCCTTTGTCCAGCGAACCGCTGAAAATGGTATGGACGTCTTCCGCACCTTTGATGCGTTAAACGATTTCCGCAATTTCGAAACCGTGGTCAAAGAAATCAAGGCCGCGGACAAGCATTTCCAGGGATGTATCTGCTACACCCTCACCGGGCCGCGAATGGGCGGAGAGATTTACAACCTCGAGTTCTACCTGAAAAAGGCGAAAGAGCTCGAAAGCATGGGTGCGGACACGATCTGCATCAAGGACATGGCCGGTCTGCTGGCTCCCTATGACGCGTTTGAACTGGTAAAAGCGCTGAAGGAAACCGTCAAGCCGCCCATTCACCTGCACAGCCACTTCACCTCCGGCATGTCCCCCATGACCCATCTCAAGGCCATCGAGGCGGGCGTGGATATCATCGATACCTGTATGTGCCCCTATGCGTACCGTACATCCCATGCCGCCATCGAACCGCTGGTCGTCACCCTGTACGGCACCACCCGGGATACGGGTTTTTCCGTAAAGGCCCTCGATGAAATCAATCAGAAGCTGGAAGCCGATATTCTGCCCAAGTACAAGCACCTGTTGGACGATTCAAAAGTGTCCATCATCGACACCAATGTGCTGCTGCACCAGACGCCCGGCGGAATGCTCTCCAACCTGGTGAACCAGCTCCGCGAAATGGACGCCCTGGATCGAATCAACGAGGTCTACGAGCTGCTGCCCAAGGTCCGGAAAGACCTCGGCCAGGTTCCTCTGGTTACACCGACCAGCCAGATCGTGGGCATCCAGACGGTAAACAACGTGCTTTTTGACGATGAAAACGAAAGCTATAAAATGACCACCCAGCAGGTCAAGGACCTCTGCTACGGCCTTTACGGAAAAACAGCGGCCCCCATCAACCCGGAAGTGCAGAAAAAGGTGCTCAAGGGGTATCCCCGGGGCGAGGAGCCCATTACCTGCCGTCCGGCCGAGATTCTGGAGCCGGAGCTTGAAAAAGCCAAGGAAGACGTCAAGGATCTTGCGGTGGATTTAGATGATGTGCTCATCTACGCGATCTACCCGACCACGGGGAAAAAGTTTTTAAAATACAAGTATGGCCTGGAAGAGCCGCCGGAATCGGTCAAGCCCAAGACCCTGGAACAGGCCAAGAAGGAAGAGGATCTGGTTCGGAAGGCGCGTGCCGGTCAGGTTGTGGCCAAGAAAAAGCCGGAGGACGAGGAAGGTTTGAGGAAATTTACGGTGATGGTGGATGACGAGCCGTTTGAGGTGAGCGTGGAAGACAAAAATCCGCCGGTGGTTGCTCAGGTTGCACAGCCGTCCCAGGCGCAGCAGCCCATGCAGCAGCAGGCTCCCGTCAGGCAGCCGGCAGCGAGTCCGGCGCCGCCTGCGCAACCGGCCCCGAAGGCAAAGGCCGCGGAAGAAAAGGTCGAAGCAAAGCCGTCGCCTGCTGCCGTGTCCGCCGATGAAACGCCCATCAAGGCGCCCATGCCGGGTACGGTGATTCGTTTCGAAAAAAAGATCGGTGATGCGGTCAACGAAGGGGATACAGTGGTGATCCTGGAAGCCATGAAAATGGAGAATTCCCTTACCGCCACAACCAATGGGACCTTGAAAAGCATTCATTTCAAAGAAGGCGACTCCGTGGCCAAAAACGACGTGATCTGTACGATCGGATAACCGGGCTATAAGGATTTTTTCTTATGAAAATACATGAATACCAGTCAAAGGAACTGTTTGGCGCCTACGGCATTCCCATCCCCCGCGGAATCGTGGCGGCAACGCCGGAAGAAGCCAGGAAAGCGGCCGAAACCATCGGACAATTCCCCATGGCGGTCAAGGCCCAGATTCATGCGGGCGGGCGGGGAAAAGGCGGCGGCGTTAAGTTGGCCAAGACCATTGATGAGGCGGTATCCCATGCCGAATCCATCCTGGGCATGACCCTGGTAACCCCCCAGACCGGGCCGGAAGGGCGCCGGGTGAAGCGGGTTTTGATCGAAGCGGGCCTGGCCATTGCATCGGAGCTGTACCTGAGCCTGACGGTCGACCGGGAAACCGCATCCGTCCTCATTATGGCAAGCGCATCAGGCGGCATGGATATTGAGGAGGTCGCCGAAAAAACGCCGGAAAAAATCATCAAGGTCCGGGTGAATCCCCTTGCCGGCATTTCCGGGTACCACTGCCGGGCGGTCGCCTATGGATTGGGGCTGCCTCCGGCCGCCATAAAGCCGTTTCTAAAACTCCTGTCCGCGCTCTACAAACTGTTCGTGGATTACGACTGTTCCATGGTGGAAATCAATCCGCTGGTGCTGACCGAGGATGACGGGATCGTTGCGCTGGATGCAAAGGTCTCCTTTGACAGCAACGCGCTTTTTCGCCACAAGGACATCCTGGATTACCGGGATTTTGACGAAGAAGACCCCCTGGATGTGGAGGCCTCCAAGTACAATCTCAACTACATCAATATGGACGGGACGGTCGGGAACATGGTCAACGGAGCGGGCCTGGCCATGGCGGTGATGGACACCATCAAGATCGCCGGGGCCGAACCGGCCAATTTCCTGGACGTCGGCGGCGGGGCCACTGCCGAGATGATTGAGAACGGGTTCCGCATCATATTGTCGGATAAAAAAGTAAAGGCCTTACTGATCAACATTTTCGGCGGCATTCTCCGCTGCGACATATTGGCCCAGGGCGTGGTCGCGGCCGCAAAGAACACACGGATCGACGTGCCGATCGTGGTTCGCATGGAGGGGACCAACGTCGAGGAAGGCCGGCGGATCCTTGCGGAATCCGGGCTGAACCTTTTCACGGCGGTGGATCTGAAGGATGCCGGTGAGCAGGTGGCCAGACTGGTTGCCTGAAAAAACCACGTTCCAACCCATTGAAAAACGAATCGGATAGAGCAAGGGGATATTCATGAGCATTTTCGTCGATAAAGATACCCGGGTCGTTGTGCAGGGGATCACCGGCAAGGAAGGGCAGTTCCATGCCCGCCAGTGCATCGATTACGGGACCGCCGTTGTTGCGGGTGTCACTCCCGGCAAGGGGGGGCAGAAAATGGACAACGTGCCCGTTTTTAACACCGTCAGGGACGCTGCACGGGAAACCGGCGCCGATTGCAGCCTCATATTCGTACCTCCCCCATTTGCCGCGGACGCAATCATGGAGGCAGCCGATGCGGATATTCCGTTGATCGTGGCCATTACAGAGGGGATCCCCGTATTGGACATGATGAAGGTGAAGCATTACCTGGCAGGGAAAAACGCCCGTCTCATCGGCCCCAACTGCCCCGGCATCATCACGCCGGGACAAGCCAAAGTGGGGATCATGCCCGGCGTGATACACAAGCCCGGCGGCCCCATCGGCGTAGTCTCCCGGTCGGGCACGCTGACCTATGAGGTGGTTTTTCAGTTGACCCGCCAGGGCATCGGGCAGACCACCTGCATCGGCATCGGCGGAGATCCGGTCAACGGGACGGATTTTATCGACTGCCTGGCCGCGTTCCAAAAAGACGACGAAACCGAAGGAATCGTTATGGTGGGAGAAATCGGCGGCACCGCGGAAGAGGAAGCCGCCCGGTTTATCCGGGAATCGGTTACAAAACCGGTCGTCGGGTTCATCGCCGGCATGACCGCCCCCCCGGGGAGGCGTATGGGGCATGCAGGCGCCATTATCAGCGGCAACGCCGGAACTGCCCAGGGTAAAATCAAGGCCTTAAAGGAAAGCGGGGTCCATGTATGCGAAGAACTTGGCGTTATCGGGGAGTTGTGCGCCAAAGTTTTTTAATGGTATATCTAAACTTGATGGACTCGCTAAAAGTCGTGATCAGAAGGCTTTGTAAAAAGCCGTCAACTTATATTAATCCCGGTATCGGGGTCGGAATCGGTATCGGGGTCGAATGGAAAGACGATCCCGATACCGATGCCGATCCCGACCCGGACAAGATTGTCTCCGGAGACAAGATCATGAACTGGTTTATTGATACATTCAGGACATCGATCGGCAAAAAACTCCTGATGGCTTTGACCGGCCTGGGTTTTTTGGGGTTCATCATCGTTCACCTGCTGGGCAACCTGACCCTGTACGCCGGTCATGAAGGGTTGTTTAATGCCTACGTGGCCAAGCTCCATCAGTATGAAGCCCTCATCCTCGTGGCGGAAATCGGGCTGTTTACCCTCGCGGTGATCCATGTGACCACGGGTCTGCTGCTTTTCCTGGCGAACCGGTCTGCACGCAGCGTCCGGTATGCCGTTACCAAAAGCGGGGGAGGGAGAACCGTCGGCTCCGCAACGATGCCCTACACCGGTTTGGCCATCTTTCTGTTCGTGATTCTTCATCTGAGCAATTTTACCTTTGCCGATGTCACGGACCGAACCATGTATGATGTGGTTGTAACGACCTTTTCGTCGTGGATATACATCGTCGTTTACGTTGCGGCGGTTGTTGCCGTTGCCATCCACGTCCGGCATGGATTCTGGAGCCTGTTTCAGACCATAGGCCTCAATCATGAGAAATACATGCCGGCCCTTCGCGCCATCAGCATCGCGCTGGCCGTCATCGTAGGCGTCGGATTCGGACTGATCCCCATTTACATCGGGATTATCGTCTGATGGATCGAATTTGCCCCGTGCGTCTGCACCATCAGGGGAGCAAGGAAACAACAGACAGACACAAGCGTACCGATCCCGGTACAATGCCGGGAGAACCCGCAACCACCAGACAGAATTGAATGGACTGCAACAAGAGAGGTTGAAATCTATGCTGCCTGATTCGAAAGTGCCGGCAGGACCGTTGGCGGAGAAATGGGACCGCCACCGGTTTGAACTGAAGCTGGTCAACCCTGCAAACCGTAAAAAATACGATATCATCGTTGTCGGTACCGGGCTTGCCGGCGCATCGGCCGCTGCCAGCCTCGGAGAACTCGGCTACAACGTGAAAAATTTCTGTATCCAGGACAGCCCGCGCAGAGCACACAGCATTGCCGCCCAGGGAGGAATCAACGCGGCGAAGAACTATTCCAACGACGGGGATTCCACGTGGCGCCTTTTCTACGACACCATCAAGGGGGGTGATTTCCGTGCCAGGGAAGCCAACGTGTATCGGCTGGCCCAGTTGAGCGAAAACATCATCGACCAGTGCGTCGCCCAGGGTGTTCCGTTTGCCCGTGACTACGGGGGGCTGCTTGACAATCGATCTTTTGGCGGCGCCCAGGTGGCGCGTACCTTCTATGCAAGGGGGCAGACCGGACAGCAGCTGCTTCTGGGCGCATACAGCGCGCTCATGCGACAGGTGTCCACGGGGAAGGTAACCATATATCCCCGGCGGGAAATGCTGGATGTGGTCATCGTCGATGGGAAAGCGCGCGGTATCGTGGCGCGCAACCTGGTCACCGGCGAGATCGAGTCGTATGCGGCGCATGCCGTTGTCCTTGCAACCGGAGGATACGGGAACGCCTATTTTCTGTCCACCAACGCCATGTCGTGCAATGTCACCGCGGCGTTCCGGGCATACCGAAAAGGGGCGCTGTTCGCCAATCCGTGCTTTACCCAGATTCATCCCACCTGCATCCCGGTACACGGCATTCACCAGTCCAAGCTGACATTGATGAGCGAAAGCCTCAGAAATGATGGCAGGGTGTGGGTGCCGAAGACGCCGGGCGACAAGCGACGTCCTGAAGATATCCCCGAATCCGAACGGGATTATTACCTGGAGCGCAAATACCCGAGCTTCGGAAACCTGGTGCCGAGGGACGTTGCCTCCCGGAATGCCAAGGAGCAGTGCGACCAGGGAAAAGGCGTGGGAGAAACCGGGCTGGCCGTATACCTGGATTTTGCGGATGCCATCCGGCGCGACGGCAAGGATGTAATCGAAGCCAAATACGGCAACCTCTTTGAGATGTATGAAAAAATTACCGATGAAAACCCCTATGAAACGCCCATGCGGATTTATCCGGCCGTTCATTATACCATGGGGGGGCTGTGGGTAGATTACAACCTCATGACAAACATTGACGGGCTTTTCGCTATCGGCGAGGCCAACTTTTCCGACCACGGCGCCAACCGGTTGGGGGCTTCCGCCCTTATGCAGGGCCTGGCGGACGGTTATTTCGTTATTCCGTATACCATGGGCGGTTACCTCGCATCCAATCCCATGGAAGGGGTGGACAGCGCCCACGAGGCGTTTGATGTCTCCAGAAAAGAGGTTTCCGAACAGGTCTCCCGCCTGCTCTCCATAAACGGAAAGCAGACGGTTACCCAGTTTCACCGGCGGCTGGGAAAGATATTGTGGGATTACTGCGGCATCGTAAGAGACGACGACGGACTGAAAAAAGCGCTTGAGGATATCCGTGCCTTAAAGGACGAATTTCACAAAGACGTCAATGTGCCCGGCGACGGGGGTGATTTCAACCAGAATCTTGAAAACGCCGGCCGTGTGGCCGATTTTATGGAGCTGGCCGAACTGATGGTAACCGACGCGTTTTATCGCAAGGAATCCTGCGGATGCCACCTTAACAGCGCCTATTTGACGGAGGATAACGAACCGCTGCGCGACGACAAGAATTTTGCCGTGGTTGCCGCATGGAAATATACCGGTTACGGCAGTGAGCCGGAATACTACGAAGAACCGCTGATATTTGAAAATGTTGCGTTGACGCAGAGGAGCTATAAATGAGCAGCAAAACCATAACCCTCACACTCAAGGTCTGGCGTCAGAACCGTTCCCACAAAAAAGGGGGCTTTGAAATCTATACGGCCAGGGAAATCTCCACGGACATGTCTTTTCTGGAGATGCTCGATGTGGTCAACGAAGATCTTGTTTTATCGGGAAAAGAACCCATCGCTTTTGACCACGACTGCCGTGAGGGGATATGCGGCATGTGCGGTGCGGTCGTTGATGGTGAAGCACATGGACCGTTAAAGGAGACAACCCTTTGCCAGCTGCACATGCGGCACTTCAAAAACGGGGACACCGTGGTGATCGAACCCTGGCGGGCGAAGGCCTTTCCCGTGGTCAAGGACCTCGTGGTGGACCGGAGCGCATTTGACAAGATCATTGCCGCGGGCGGATACATTTCCTCAAAAACGGGCGGGGCCCAGGATGCCAACAACATTCTTGTGGGAAAGGAAGTCGCGGACAAGGCGTTCAATGCGGCTGCCTGCATCGGTTGCGGGGCCTGCGTGGCCGCATGCCCGAATGCTTCGGCCATGCTCTTTGTGGGAGCCAAAATCTCTCACCTGGGGCTGCTCCCCCAGGGTCGCCCCGAAGCCAAGACCCGGGTGAATAACATGATTCGGGCCATGGACCGCCTCGGGTTCGGCAATTGCTCCAATGAAACCGAGTGTGAAGTGCAATGCCCGAAATCGATATCCATCCGGGAAATCGCCCGGATGAACCGGGAGTTCGTCAAGGCGTCCTTTTCATAAACAACTTCATAAACAACTGTGCAAAGGTGGTTTTTCCATGAAGACGATGAAGAGAGTAGGGCTTCTGCTTGTGGCCGTCGGGCTGTGCGTGCTCGGTTACCAGGGGATTGAATCCATCATGACCGAAGGGACCTCCTATTACGACTATACCCTCTTAGATATGCTCGGCGAAAACGCCCTTGCGTGGCACAAGAACTTTCCCATCAATTCAGTGGCACGGGGTATTCAATATGTCATCAACGTACCGGCGTATGCCGTTTTTCTGATTGTCGGGGCGGTGCTGCTGGTGATCAACGGCATTTTCGCCAAAAAATAATTGACGGCTTCGTAAAAAGTCCAATATCTGCGTTGCGCACGATTTTTGAAGAATTTCACGTACAGCTACGTACGATCAATTCTTCAAAAATTGCACGCGCCTTGATCTTGAACTTTTTACAAAGCCGTCTGAAAACGACTTTTTACGAGGTCATCATAATTCTTTTTTTGTCTTTCCCATCGCCGCCTTGAGCTTTTCCCCGAGATCTCCTAGTCCCGCATTCCCGCTTTCCGGTTTACCTGCCTCTTTTTTGTAGTGGTTCCAGTTGTCCGTATCCGGGGCATCCCCCAGGCTCAGGGAGATTTTGCGATTTTTTGTGTCGACCGTTTCGATGGATACCGTGATGGTGTCATCGACTTTCCGTTTTTCAACGTCCTGTCCTCCTGCTGCACCCTTGATTTTCGATATCGGCAGCAACCCGACGATGCCGGGTTCGAGTTCGATAAAGTAGCCGAACGTTTCCTTTTTTTCGATGCGTCCCGTAACGGTCTGCCCTGTCTTGTAATTGTCCTCGATACCCACCCACGGATCCCCTTCGGCATCTTTCATGCTCAGGGAAATGCGGCGGGCCGCAGGATCGATGCTTTTAATCATCACGGATACGGTTTCACCGGGGGTTGCTACATCCTCTGCCCGGATCACGCGCCGGTGGCTCAATTCGCTGATGTGGACGAGACCTTCGATGCCCTCCTCGATTTCTACAAACGCGCCGAAATCAGCGCATCGGGTGACCGTCCCGCGGACCTTGTCCCCTTCGCCGAACCGGTCGGAAATATTGTCCCATGGATCGCCCATGGCGGATTTCATGGACAGGGAAATTTTTACGGGCCTGGCCTTGTCGCCCGTTTCCTCAATGGCCAGGATAACGGCTTTGACCGTGTCATTGACGGCGACGGCTTCCTCGGTTTTATCTACGCGTTTCCAGCCCAATTCGGAAATGTGGATCATCCCTTCGACACCCGGGATGACCTCGGCAAAAGCGCCGTACGGCATGATTTTGACGATTTTGGCATCCACGATATCGCCGGGTTTTACGGATTTGAGGAACTGGTCGCGCGCCTCGGCGATATACCGGTTTAACAGGTCCCGGCGGGATACCACGATATTCTTCCCGCGCGATTCAATCCGGGTGATCAGAAATTCATAGGTGTTGCCGACATACGCTTCGGGTTGCTCCACATAGGAGACATCGATCTGGCTGACCGGGCAGAATGCCATTTTTCCCATGACATTGACGCGGAAGCCCCCCTTGCAGGTTTCGGTGATGCGGCCTTCAACGGGAATCCCGTGCTTTTGTGCGTCATAGAGGCGATTTTCTCCGCCGGGCCCGGAAATCGTCTTTGACAGACGGATTTCCCCGTCCCCGATGGAAACCACGTAAAGGGAGATTACATCCCCCACCTGGTACCCGAAATCCCCCTCTTTATCGGTGAGCTCCAGTTTGTCAACCACGCCGTCGACCTTGGTGCCGGTGTTGATAAAAACGTTCTGGTCGCCGATGGAGATGATTTCCCCGCTTATTTTTTCCCCTACAGCCAGGTCGTCCTTCACATCGTTCATGTAATTTTCAAAAAGCGTTGCGAAGTCCTCTTCTTCGTTGCTTTCCGGTTTTTGCGAAGAATTGTCCGGGTTGTCGATCATTTGCTGCTCCTGGTTGGTTGTCTTGTAAATATCGTTTGCCGCCGGTTGCGGCTGTTCCCGTCGAAAACAGCCGCTGCAATGCCTGGCAGGAAAGCGACGGTCATGCCTGCCGGATGCTGCACGTATACGTCTTACCATAACCAGGGGAGCCGATAAAGAAATTATGTGTAAATATTTGCCGGGAATCTTAATCCATCCTGTTTTTATCCCGGAAACGTCCTGTATCTGTTTTTTGCTTTCTGATTACGACTTTTACCAAAAGTATTCGGATGGGCCATCATCAAGGATTGATGAGCCTGTAAAAAGTCAATTTTGGACGGCAAAGTAAAAAGTTCAAGATCAAGGCGCGTGCAATTTTTGAAGAATTGAGAGTACTTAGCCGTACGTGAGATTCTATAAAAATTGTGCGCAACGCAGATATTGGCCTTTTTACGAAGCCGTCAAGATTGAAAAAATTCACAGGACGATTATATTTACTGCTCATGATTACACGATTTTTACCATGGAAATTCCTGCTCAAAAGCGCTGCGAGGCGTTTCGGCATTATCGATCCGTTGAATCTCATTGCCCGGGTCCGTCGCTTTTCCCAGCCGTCCGAGGTCCAGGAGCCCATAGAGCTGCTCCGGGCGGGCATTATTTTTCATGCCCGCGGGCTTATCAACTCCCGGGTGATCCAGTACAATCTGGACTGGATATGGCCCTTCTGGGCGGAAAGACAGTTCGACCCGAACGCTGCGAGTTTTATCCCCAGGGGCTTTTCCTTTTCCCATGTCAATCTCACCCACAGGAACTGGACAGCGGTGGGGTATCCGGATGTGGCTGCCTATCCCATCGTGGATCCGCAGGGGTTGTTTACGCCCTTGTATGACGGCTGGTCCATTGACTGCTGGATTATTGCCAAGGACGGCACCTGGTTCATCCCTTCCCGGCTGGAAACGGCCGCACAGGAGATACAGCAGTCCCCCCTTGCGGTGGATACGCATCTGGAAAAGGACGGTTTCGTCCTGGACACGACCATACGGATGACGCATGAAAATGGCCGTTTTTATGCCTGCATGGAAGCGGAAGCCTCCTCGGAAAAAGAGGCCTGGCTCGTGATTGCCATACGGCCGTATAATCCGGAGGGAATTCAGTTTATCGAAAACCTCCGGTTTGAAAAAGACCCGGCATGTTTCTGGGTGGTAAATCGGCATACCCGTGTATATCTTGACCAGGAGCCTGAAAAAGTCCTTTTTTCGAACTATCTCGACGGGGATGTGGTGCATCAATACAGTGGTCCGGAAACGGAGCAAAAGATTCATTGCGGCGTCGGCCTGGCCACGTCCGCCGCCTTTTTCCCCATATCCGGAAAGTCCCGCCATATTAAAATTTCTGCCGACATCTCCCGGGATCTGCCGCCGGGCCGGACGGTGCGAATCCCCCCGCCTGACTTCTGGGAAAAGAACCTTGAAGGCGCAGCGCGTCTCACGGTGCCGGATGATCGGATACAGCGGCTCTACGACACCGCTCTTTCAACGATTCTGCTCTTGTCCGCCGGAGACGCGGTCCCCGGACCCTACACCTACTTTCGATTCTGGTTCCGGGATGCGTGCCTGATGATCAATGCCATGATGGGCGTCAATCTTCTGGATCGCGCCTACCGCCATCTTGACAGTTTTCCGGAGCGCCGGAAGATCTCCGGATATTTCCAGAGTCAGCAGGGGGAATGGGATTCCAACGGCCAGGTGCTCTGGATACTGGGACGGTATTTGGATCTTACCGGAACCCGTCCTTCGGCCAAATGGCTCGATGCGATTTTCAAGGGAGGGATGTGGATCCAAAAGAAACGGACCCGCAAAAAATCAGGGCGGCCCCACGAAGGCCTTTTGCCGGCGGGTTTTTCCGCCGAACATCTCGGCCCCAATGACTTTTACTATTGGGATAATTTCTGGGGGCTGGCCGGGCTGCAGACCGCGGCGAAAATTGCCCGCAAATATCATTCGTCCGGACTGGGCGACCGGTTTGATCAATACGCAGCGAATTTTGAACAAACGATCTTTTCTTCTATCGAAAACATTCCCGGTGCCAAGAGCCAGGGGTGCATCCCCGCATCCCCCTATCGCCGGATGGACGCGGGGGCTATCGGTTCGCTCGTGGCCGACTACCCGCTGCAGCTTCTGCCTGCCGGTGATTCCCTCATTGCCAACACGGCGGATTACCTGATAGACAGCTGCTTTCACCGGGGCGCCTTTTTCCAGGACATGATTCATTCCGGGATCAACGTATACCTGACCCTGGATATTGCCCAGACCCTTATGCGCCACGGAGATGTGCGGTATCGGGATCTGATTGAAAAAGTAGTCGACCTTGCGTCCCCGACCGGACAGTGGCCCGAGGCCATTCATCCCCTGACCGGCGGCGGCTGCATGGGGGACGGCCAGCACGGGTGGGCTGCCGCAGAATTTTTGATGATCATCCGAAACATGTTTGTCCGGGAAGAAGCGGGCCGGCTGGTGATCGGCTCCGGCCTGTTTCCGGAATGGATCGACGATAAAGCGCCGGTGGTTTATGGCCCCACAGCCACCCCGTTCGGGCCGGTATCGGTAAGCGTTGAAAAGACGGATCGGGGAGCGAACGTCACGCTCGACAATCAATGGCGCGGTTATCCGCCGGAAATCGACATTCGGATTCCCGGCTTTGTCCGCAGGCTGTACACGGAACACAGGGAAGGATCGCTTACGCTGGAGGTTGAAAAGATATGAACATATGCATGTTTACCAACACCTATCTTCCGCACGTCGGCGGAGTGGCGCGCTCCGTTTCCTGCTTTGCAGAAGATCTTCGAAAACTCGGCCACCGGGTCCTGGTGGTCGCCCCCCGGTTTCATTCCCAGCCGAAAGAGGAAAACGAGGACCACGTAATGCGGATACCGGCGATACAGAATTTCAATGGCAGCGATTTCTCCGCCAGTATTCCATCCCCCTTTTTGATTTCCCAGAAAATGGATGATTTTTCGCCGGACATCATACACAGCCACCATCCGTATCTGCTGGGCGATGCCGCCATGCGTACGGCCGGGAGGAGGTCTCTGCCCATTGTGTTCACTCATCACACCCGGTACGAGGAATATGCGCATTACGTGTTATCGTCAAATACCATGAAAAAATTCGTTATCAGCCTTTCAACGGCCTATGCCAATTGCTGTACCTCCGTTATCGCACCCAGCCGGAGCATTGCAGCGCTGTTAAAAAAACGGGGGGTCACCCAGCCGGTGGCGGAAATTCCGACCGGCATCGATTGGGACGCATTTCAAAAAGGGGAGGGAAACCGTTTCCGGGAACAGGCCGGAATCGATGAAAGCGTTCGGCTGATCGGCCACGTGGGTCGGCTGGCGCCGGAGAAAAATCTTGGCTTTTTGGCCAAAGCCGTTAGAATATATCTCGCGCAGCACGACAAGGACAAAAAAAGCAGATTTCTGGTTGTGGGGGAAGGGCCTGAGCAAAAACGCTTGAAGCAGTCCTTTGCGGATGAGGGCCTTGGGGATCGTCTGATTCTGGCCGGAAAGAAAACGGGAGATGACCTGATCAACGCCTATTGGGCCATGGATCTGTTTGTTTTTTCCTCTATGTCGGAAACCCAGGGGCTGGTTGTCGCCGAAGCCATGGCGGCGGGCACCCCGGTTATTGCCATAGATGCATCCGGCGTGCGGGAAGTGTTGTCGGACAATGAAAATGGCCGCCTGTTGCCTTCGGATGCCTCCCCTGCCGATTTTGCCAAGGCCATCGCTGATTGGAGCAAAGACCCCGATGGAAACGTTTCCTGGAAAGAGAATGCCCTTGCTACGGCCCGCGGGTTTGACCGGATGAAAATGGCAGAAAAACTCTCGGCGCTTTACGAACGCACGCTGCAGAAGCAATTGAAGCCGGCTGCGGAGTATCACACGATGATCGGCGCCTGGGAAGGCCTTCTTCATGGCCTTCGAACCGAGTGGGACCTGCTTTCGAGCAAGGTTGAAGCGATTGCGGATTCCATTGGCAAGGAAGAGGACACCGGGTGACGCCATAAGACGCCCGGGAAGTCCGGGTCCGCTTCGGCGGCTTTTAGAGGTCCGGCGGCGGGTGCGCATACGGAATGCAAAGAGGAAAGACGATGGGAAAATCTCCGATTTATGGACCCGTAACGTCACGGCGGCTGGGGTTGTCCCTGGGCGTTGACATGGTGCCGTACAAGGTATGCAGCTTTGACTGCATCTACTGCCAGATCGGCCCGACAAAAAGCCCCACCGTGACAAGAAGGAATTTCGGCTTTGGAGAAAATATATTCAAAGCGATAGAACAAAAGCTGCAAGCCGGCGTAAGGGCGGATCACATTACCCTCGGCGGTTCCGGAGAGCCCACCCTTAATCGGGAAACCGGCGACATTATACGGGGCATAAAAAAAATGACGGATATCCCCGTGGCGGTTCTGACAAACGGTTCGATGCTGTGGGATCAAAAGGTCAGACAGGATCTGCTTGCGGCCGATGTCGTGCTGCCGTCCCTGGATGCCGCGGATGAAGAAACGTTTAAAAAAATCAATCGTCCCCATCCGGACATCTCTTTTGACCGATTGCTTGACGGGATCCTATCGTTTTCAACGGAGTATACAGGTAAAATCTGGCTGGAAATTTTTTTTATTGAAAATATCAACACCTCCGCAGCGCATGTGGAAAAAATAAAACAGATGGTGCAGCGTATTCGTCCGGACAAGGTTCATCTGAATACCGCCGTACGCCCTCCAGCAGAAGCCTTTGTCACCGCCGTTGACAGAGATGCTCTCTGCGCCATTGCGGAATCGATCGGCGGCAGCGCTTCGGTGATCGCAGAATTTAAAGAAAATCCAGATGCCCCGGTTGAAGAGGAACTGCCTGAACAGGCGCTCGTAGATATGCTTCTGCGGCGCCCCTGCACCATCAATGATATTGCCACTGCTTTACATGTCAATCCTTCGCTGGCGGTAAAGATCCTCGATCGTCTTGTTGCAAAGGGGAGGGTCACGATCACATCCTCCGGGGCAGAGCTGTATTATGTATGCAAAGAGGCGTCGGATTTTTCCCAATGACATCGCGCCAGCCTTTGCGCTCATCGCCCCTTGTCAATCCCAGTAAATCGTAACCTCGAGACTCTGCCGTCCCCATTGAAGGGCGCTTCCATGGGAGCGATGGTAGACATCGATGATGCCGGGTCCTGCAATGGCGCTCCCCCGGTCCTCCACCACCCCGTACCCGTATCCAGGAACATACATGCGCGTCCCAAACGGGTAATGGCGGGTGTCCGCGGCGATAGTGCCATCGCGCGGCAAAAGCAGCCAGGGGAAAAAGAGGATTCGGATTGGTATCATCCACGGTTTCAGCAGGCTGTCCACAGAAAACAGCCCCGGGCGCGGCTGGCGCGGTTTTGTACCAGAAGCGGTCAGGCCGGAATAGGGGCGCCCTTTTTGCGCACCGGCGGAAATGGTTTTATTCCAGAAATCGAGCCGAAGGCATTTGGACGTCCCCCTTTGCCAGCCGCAGCAGCTCCCGCATCCGCAGTAGGCGGTAACCTCCATGATACGTGTTTCTTTTGTGGTGCAGCCGGACAGACAAAGACATGCGCCTGCAATGACGGTTATAAGCACCAGGACAAGCACCCACCGGCAGAAAGAAACGTATACAGGCCTGTCAGGATGCATAAAGAAACCATGCCCCATGGGTTAGGGATTTTCCTCAAAATACTGCACGCGGTAGGTGTAGACCAGCAGATCCCCTCTTTTCCACTCATCGGCGGCAAGGCCCGCTTTCAGGCAGAGATGACTCAGAAACGCCTCCTTGTCCGGAAGCTGATCCCACACCTGGGGCAAAAAGGTGGCGCTGTGCATCCCTTTGCGGATAATCACGCCGTCCTCCCCGGGCGTCAGCTTCGCCAGGAGGTCCTCCGGTCCGTTGTAATCCAGCAATGCGGGTTCGGTGAGAAGGCTGATTTCCAACTGGATTGAATCAAATTCCTCCCGGCGCAGGGGAGCGAAGCGCGGATCGTTGAATGCCGCATTGACGGCATTTTCCGCAATTCCGTGCCGGATTGGGTTTTCGGGCGCCAGGTTTCCGATGCACCCTCTCAACTGCCCCCCGCGTTTCAGCGTGACAAACGTGCCCCGCCTGTCATCAAATGCCTTATCCGTCAATTTGTCTTCCAGTCCGGGCAATCCTTCGTACGCCAGGCCCAGTCGCTCGGCTATGGTTTTTCTGGCCAGCGCAAGGAGGAGTTCGCCTTTTTCCCCGGGAAGACTGTCGCTGCTATTGGTATTCATCTGTTGCACCCCATAAAACCGTTATTGTCGTTTTGGGTATAATATAATATATTTGGCCCATAGCAAAGAACGATTTTTGAACCCATTGTTTTCATGACGAGCAAAACTGTAAAGGATTGCAAGGGATGATCATACTCGCGCTAACCGACATTCATGGAAAAGCGGAGCCAATCGAAAAAATAAGAACACAGCTGCAACAATCCGATGTTGCATGCGTTGCCGGCGATATCACCCATTTCGGCGGCGCCCGGGAAGCCGGACAGGTGATCGGGCCGGTCTGCCGGTATGCGCCGCGGGTACTGGCGGTACACGGAAACTGTGACTACCCGGAAGTGGTGGACTACCTGGAGGAGAAGGGGATCAACCTGCACGCCCGGGCACAAACCATAGACGGCATCGGATTTCTGGGGCTTGGCGGATCCCTCGTTACCCCGTTTCATACGCCCATCGAGTATGCCGAGACGGACTTGCGCCGCTTTCTCGATCAAGCAAAAGCGATGCTGCAGCCGGATTCCCCCATGGTACTGGTTTCCCACCAGCCGCCGGCTAACACGGCCTGTGACAAGCTGAATTCCGGCCAACACGTGGGAAGCCAGATGCTGCATGCGTTCATTGAGGAATATCAGCCCCTGGTATGTTTTACCGGACATATTCACGAAGCCGTAGCAACAGATCGTATAGGAAAAACATGGATTGTCAATCCGGGGCAACTGGGAAGCGGCAGGTATGCGTACGCCGAGATTGAAAACAACCGGGCGGAAGTCGAGATCCGCTCGTTTTGAAGATTCCGGGCGCCGGCAGGCAAAAAACCGGCGCACCAAAATCGTGGTTCAATATGAGGATGATGCTTGCAGATCGTGTGATCCCGCTGCTGCCCTATCGGGTCGGGCCGGGAATGTTGAGGGTTCCGCAGGTGTTTTCCCCGCAGGTTTTGGTTGAAACGTTGGGCCGGGGACCGCTTGCGGAAGCCCCCATGGTATAGCTGGCCGCGCTCAGCACCCGTTCCAGGTCGCTGCTCTCACAGGCATTGCATTTCATTTCCACGCTGTCGGATTCACTTTTGGTCACGATGACTTCCTGAACGTTTCCACATTTCAGACAACGAAATTCATATATCGGCATTGGTTTCTCCCTTTATGGTTTTTATTAAAATATAAAATAATAATAATAGCTGTTTTGATAGAGATTTGTCAAATCGAATCCGCGTTTCCACAACGCATCATTGCATGGCCTTTTTTATTGTTTTTCTCTGTGAATCTCTGTGTCTCCTCGGTGTCCTCTGTGGTAAAAACCACCCTGTCCGGATTTTCCGCCCGACTTGATCTCTACTGGTAAAAACCACCTTCTCTGCATTTTCTGCCCGACTTGATCTTTTTTTTGAGATGGCGTGCATTCCTTGTTTTGAACCAGGCGTTCAGGCCCCAGCCATCTCCGGGAGCCGGGAAGGGACGGTGATGATGATCTCCGGGCGAACATCCTGGCAGCAGGGGCCGTCCCGGCAAAGCCTGAGAGAGCGGCGGTCTCCGGCGAACAGGGCGGTTTGAAATCCAATCCGGCGTGCGGGAAGGATGTCGTTGCGCATGTCATTTCCCAGGAAAAGCACGTCTTCAGGAAAGATGCCGTATTTGAAAAGTGTTTGCGCC